>DASSRF010000021.1:0-2078 GCA_035701945.1 Caldimonas sp.
ACGCTGGCCGCGGGCCACAAGACGCTGGTGCCGGCGATCATCGCCGAGCTGCAGAAGCAGGGCGCCGACGACATCGTCGTCTTCGTCGGCGGCGTCATCCCCAAGCCCGACTACGAGTTCCTCTACGACGCCGGCGTCAAGGGCATCTACGGCCCCGGCACGCCGATCCCGGCCAGCGCCAAGGACGTGCTCGAGCAGATCCAGCGATCGCTGCACGCCGCCTGAGGCGCGATGCTGCCGCCCGACGACCAGGCGTTGCTCGACCAGGTGCTCGCGGCACCCGCGCAGGCGCAGCGACGTGCGGTCGCCAAGGCGATCACGCTGCTCGAGTCGAGCCGCGCCGACCACCGCGCGCGCGCCGACGCGTTCCTGACCGCGCTGCCGGCGCCGCCCCGCAACGCGTTTCGGCTCGGCGTCTCGGGAGTTCCCGGCGTCGGCAAGTCGACCTTCATCGAGACGCTCGGCCTGCACCTCGTCGCGGCCGGCCACCGCGTCGCCGTGCTCGCGGTCGACCCGAGCTCGAGCGTCTCGGGCGGATCGATCCTCGGCGACAAGACGCGGATGGAGCGGCTCTCGGTCGAGCCGGCGGCGTTCGTGCGGCCGAGCCCGAGCCGCGGCACGCTCGGCGGCGTCGCGACGGCGACGCGCGAGGCGATCCGCGTCGTCGAGGCGGCGGGCTACGACGTCGTCGTCGTCGAGACGGTCGGCGTCGGCCAGAGCGAGGCCGCGGTCGCGGCGATGACCGACATGTTCGTGCTGCTGCAGCTGCCCAACGCCGGCGACGACCTGCAGGCGATCAAGAAGGGCGTGATGGAGCTCGCCGACCTCGTCGTCGTCAACAAGGCCGACCTCGACGCGCGCGCGGCGACGCGCGCCGTCGCGCAGATCGCGTCGGCGATGCAGCTCGTCGCGCGCCGCGCGGACGGCGCGCAACAGCCGCGCGTGCTCGCGATGAGCGCGCTCGATCCGGCGCAGGTCGCCGCGGTCTGGCAAGCGATCGCGGCGTTTCGCGCCGCGCAGGAAGAGCGCGGTGCGCTCGACGAGCGCCGTCGCGGCCAGGCGCGCGCGTGGCTCTGGGAACGGATCGACACGGCGCTGCGCGAGGCGTTTCGCGCCCATCCAGGCGTCCGTTCGCAGCTCGACCGCACGCTCGCCGAAGTCGACTCGGGCCGGCTGCCGGTCTCGGTCGCGGCGCGTCGCCTGCTGGCGGCGTTCGGCGTCGGCGTTCCGGCGAGCGCGCGCCGCCACTGAAGAACAAGGGAGAGGGAGACCATGCACGACATCATCCAGCAGCTCGAGGAGAAGCGCGCACGCGCGCGGCTCGGCGGCGGCGAGAAGCGGATCGCGGCGCAGCACGCGCGCGGCAAGCTGACGGCGCGCGAGCGCATCGAGCTGCTTCTCGACGCGGGAACGTTCGAGGAATGGGACATGTTCGTCGAGCACCGCAGCCACGACTTCGGGATGGACAAGAACCGGCCGCCGGGCGACGGCGTCGTCACCGGCTACGGGATGATCAACGGCCGCCTCGTCTTCGTCTTCAGCCAGGACTTCACCGTCTTCGGCGGCGCGCTCTCGGAGGCGCACGCCGAGAAGATCTGCAAGGTGATGGACCAGGCGATGAAGGTCGGCGCGCCGGTGATCGGCCTCAACGACTCGGGCGGCGCGCGCATCCAGGAAGGCGTCGCCTCGCTCGGCGGCTACGCCGAGGTCTTCCAGAGAAACGTCGTCGCCTCGGGAGTCGTCCCGCAGATCAGCCTGATCATGGGGCCGTGCGCGGGCGGCGCCGTCTACTCGCCGGCGATGACCGACTTCATCTTCATGGTCAAGGACACGTCGTACATGTTCGTGACCGGGCCCGAGGTCGTGAAGACGGTGACGCACGAGGAGGTCAGCGCCGAGGACCTCGGCGGCGCGCTCGCGCACACGACCAGGAGCGGCGTCGCCGACCTCGCGTTCGACAACGACGTCGACGCGCTCGCGATGCTGCGCCGCTTCTTCGACTACCTGCCGCAGAGCAACCGCCAGCCGCCGCCGCGGCTGCCGAGCGACGACCCGGCCGACCGCATCGACCTCTCGCT
>DASSRF010000022.1:0-2721 GCA_035701945.1 Caldimonas sp.
TTGGGGGTTGACCGAACAAGTCCGACAGCGCCCAACAGGGTGTCTTCGATTCCCAGAAAGTCCACCGCGTACACCTATGGTGGGCGCCAGTAATTTTTGGAGTAACTTCGGCGGCAGAGCGAGCCGGTTTTTCTCCGCGTCGGACGCTCGCGGCATCCTTCCGTTGAGCCCTTGGCCACCAGATCTGGCGCGCGCAGCGCGCCGACGCGGCGCTTCCTCTCAGCTCTCGAGACCCGGCTGCGGCAAGGTCGACGCCCGCTCCGCGCCGGACGCTTCGAGCAGTCCGCAGACTTCCTGCGCGGTTTCCGTCGAATCGACGTGCACGGTGACGAGCGTGGCCTGCCGCTGCACGAGCTCGTCGTAACCGGCTGCCTCGTCGTCCCCGCGCCGCGTCCCGAAGATCTGCTCGAGCAGCGCGGTGGCGTTGGTGAAGAAGCCGCCGCTCGCGACCTCGTCGGTGACGAGCGCGTTGGCGTTGATCGCGTCCGACGTCGTCGCGTGCAGGCGCGCATCGCGGAAGGCGAGACCGGACGACTGCAGGCGCTCGAGCGCCCGCTCGGCCGCTGCGCGGTCGTGGAATGCGGCGACGACGAACGGCGTCATGCTGGCCTCCGGTGACGAGTGCACCTCGTCAGCCGGCACGACGCGTGCCCGCGGGCGCGTCCTCGCGGGCGTCGCCGGCCCGCGTCGCTACTCGAGCGTGAAGCCGAGCTTGACCGTCACCTGCCAGTGCGCGACCTTGCCGTCGACGACGTGGCCGCGCGTCTCGCACACCGTGAACCACTGGATGTTGCGCACGGTCTCGCTCGCCTTGGCGATCGCCGTCTGGACGGCATCCTCGATGCTCGTCGGCGACGAGCCGGTGAGCTCGAGCATCTTGTAGACGTGGTTGCTCATGGCGCTGCTCCTCAGGACCCGGCGTGCTGCTCGCGCAGCACGCGCTTCATCACCTTGCCGTTCGCGTTGCGCGGCAACGGCAGTGTGCTCCAGACGAACCGTTCCGGCACCTCGTAGTCGGCGAGCCGCTCGGCGCAGTGGCGGCGCAGCGCCTCCGCGTCGGCGTCGCCGAGGCCGGGCGCGTGCAGCACGGCGTGGACGCGCTCGCCGAGCACCGGGCACGGCACGCCGATCACCGCCGCCTCGACGACGCCCGGCATCGAGAGCAGGACGTTCTCGACCTTCACCGAGTAGACCTTGTAGCCGCCGCGGTTGAGCATGTCCTTCTTGCGGTCGACGATGCGAACGAAGCCGTCGGCGTCGACCGAGCCGAGGTCGCCCGAATGCCAGAAGCCGGCGGTGAACGACGCCGCGGTCGCCTCGGCGTTGCCCCAGTAGCCGGGCACGACCATCGGCCCGCCGATCCACAGCTCGCCGACCTCGCCTGGCGGCAGCTCGCGGCCGTCGTCGTCCATGACGCGGATCTCGGCGCACGGCAGCGCGACGCCGACCGAATCGGCGTGCGCGCGCGTCAGCCCCGCGGGCATCAGCGTCGTCGGCGACGTCGTCTCGGTCGCGCCGTACGCGTTCTGCAGGACGAGGCTCGGCACGCGCTCGGCGAGCTCGTCGATGGTCGCGACCGGCATCGGCGCGCCGCCGTACCCGCCGATCCGCCACGCCGACAGGTCGGCGCGCGCGAACGCCTCGCTCAGCAGGCACAGCTTGTACATCGCCGGCACCATCAGCGTGTGCGTGACGCGCTCGCGCGCGAGCAGCGCGACGAACGCGTCGGCCTTGAACTCGCGCACGATCACGATCGCGCCGCCGACGCGCCACATCGCGGCGATCGTCGCGATCAGCCCGGTGACGTGGCTCGCCGGCACCGCGAGCGCCGAGCGGTCGTCGGCGCCGAGCCGCATGCACGCCTCGTAGTGCAGCACCGAATGCGCGATCGCGACGTGGGTCAGCATCGCGCCCTTGGGCTTGCCGGTCGTCCCCGACGTGTAGAGGAGGACGGCGACGTCGGTCTCGGCAGGCTCGACCGCCGGCGGCGCGACGCCTTCGGGAAGCCCGGCCAGCGCCGACGCCGCGATCCGCAGCGCGAGCCCGGGCGCGTCGTCGCCGGAAGGAACGCGGTCGGCGAGCTCGTCGTCGAAGACGATCGCCTTGGCGTCGCACTGGCCGGCGACGTAGGCGACGCCGGGGCGCTGCTCGCGGATGCCGACCGGCACCGCGATCGCGCCGAGCCGCTGCAGCGCGAGCAGCACGAACACGAACTCGGGCCGGTTGCCGAGCAGGAGGACGACGCGGTCGCGCGCGCCGATGCCGAGCGCGGCGAAGCCCGCGGCGATCCGTGCCGCCTCGGCGTCGGCCTGCGCGTAGCTCCAGCGCGCACCGTCGGCGACGACCGCGTCGGCGTCGGGCCGCAGCGCGCGCGAGCGCGCGAACATCGCGGCGAGACCGGCGGGGCGTTCGGCAAAGCAGCGGACGACGCGGTCGCCGTAGAGCGCCTCGGCGCGCACCGGAGGGATCGCGACGTCGCGCCAGTGGTTCACGCCGTCACCCGGTCGCCGACGTTCGCGCCGCGCTCGACGACGAGCTCGTTGTCGACGATCCGCCGCGCGTGGTTGAGGTCGCTCTGCGCGATCAGCACCGAGACGCCGCTGCCCTTGAGCGACGCGATCACCTCGGCGAGGCGCTTGGCGAGCGCCGGAGCGACGCCCTCGAAGGGCTCGTCGAGGAGGAGCAGCCGCGTTCCGACCGCGAGCGCGCGCGAGCGCGACC
>DASSRF010000023.1:0-2151 GCA_035701945.1 Caldimonas sp.
GAGCCGCTCGCGCCACTCGGCCTGGCGCGCGTCGTTGCCGACGATCGCGACGCCGCCGATCACGTCGGAGTGGCCGTTGAGGTACTTGGTCGTCGAGTGGACGACGATGTCGAAGCCGAGCTCGAGCGGCCGCTGCACCCACGGGCTCGCGAAGGTATTGTCGGCGACGGCGATGAGGCCGCGCTCGCGCGCGATCTGCGCGAGCGCGGCGAGGTCGGCGAGCTTGAGCAGCGGATTGCTCGGCGTCTCGACCCAGAGCACGCGCGTCTCGGGGCGGATCGCGGCGGCGACGGCGTCGAGGTCGGCCATGTCGACGAAGCTGAAGTCGCTGCCGGCGCTGCGCTTCCGCACGCGCTCGAACAGGCGATACGTGCCGCCGTAGAGATCGTCGCCGGCGACGACGTGGGCGCCGGCGTCGACGACCTCGAGCACGGTCGCGATCGCCGCCAGCCCCGACGCGAACGCGTACGCCTGCGCGCCGCCCTCGAGGTCGGCGACGCAGCGCTCGAACGCGAAGCGCGTCGGGTTGTGCGAGCGCCCGTAGTCGTAGCCCTTGTGCACGCCGGGGCTCGACTGCACGTAGGTCGAGGTCGCGTAGATCGGCGGCATGATCGCGCCCGTCGTCGGGTCGGGCGACTGGCCGGCGTGGATCACGCGGGTCGCGAAGCGCTGCCGCGCCGTTGCCGCCAGCGCCGTGTCGTCTCGTTTCATGGCCGGGCCTTTCGCAGGTGGTTGAGCAGGTCGAAGCGGGTGATGAGCCCGTGGAAGCCGGAGTCGTCGGCGACGATCGCGACCAGCCCCTTGTCGAGCACGGCGCGCAGCTCCGGCACGCCGGCCGAGGGCGGCAGCGTCCGCAAGGCGGTGCTCATCGCCGTGCGCACCGGGTCGCCGTAGCGCGACGGATCGTCGTGGACGTGGAGCAGCACGTCCGACTCGTCGACGACGCCGACCAGGCGCGCGCCGTCGAGCACCGGCAGCTGCTGCACGTCGGCCGAGCGCATGCGCGTGAACGCGGTCAGCAGCGTGTCGTCGGGGCCGACGCCGACGACGCCGCCCTCTTCGGCGCGGCGCGCGATCAGGTCGCGCAGGTCGCCGTAGCGGCGCTGCCGCAAGAGCCCCTCGTCGATCATCCAGGCGTCGTTGTAGACCTTGCTGAGGTAGCGCGTGCCGGTGTCGCAGACGAAGCTGACGACGCGCTTCGGCTCCGTCTGCGCGCGGCAGAAGCGCAGCGCCGCGGCGAGCAGCGTCCCGGTCGACGAGCCGCCGAGCAGGCCCTCGGCCTTCAGCAGCTCGCGCGCCGTCGCGAAGCTCTCCTCGTCGGCAATCGAGTACGCGTGCTTGATCGCGGAGAGATCGGCGATCGGCGGCACGAAGTCCTCGCCGATCCCTTCGACCGCCCACGACCCGGCCGCGCCGTGCGTGCCGGTGACGACGAGGTCGCGCAGGATCGATCCGGCAGGATCGGCGAGGACGAACTCGAGCTCGGGGCGCGCGCGGCGGAAGAACCGCGTCAGCCCGGTCACCGTCCCGGCCGAGCCGATGCCGACGACGATGGCGTCGACGTCGTGGCCCATCTGCTGCCAGATCTCGGGCCCGGTCGTCAGCTCGTGGGCGAGCGGGTTGGCCGGGTTGTTGAACTGGTCGGCGAAGAACGCGCCCGCGATCTCGCCGGCGATGCGCGCCGCGAAGTCCTGGTAGTACTCGGGGTGGCCCTTGCCGACGTCGCTGCGCGTCGTGTGCACCTCGGCGCCGAGCGCCTTCAGGTGCAGCACCTTCTCGCTCGACATCTTGTCGGGAACGACGAGCACGACGCGGTAGCCCTTGGCGCGCGCCACCAGCGCGAGGCCGAGCCCGGTGTTGCCCGCGGTCGCTTCGACGACCGTGCCGCCGGCGCGGAGCCGCCCGTCGCGCTCGGCGGCCTCGATCATCGCGAGGCCGATGCGGTCCTTGATCGAGCCGCCGGGATTCTGCGATGCGAGCTTGAGGAAGAGCGAGCAGGGGCCCGTGTCGAGGCGCGTCACCTCGACCAGTGGCGTGTTGCCGATGAGGTCGAGGACGGCGGGGCGTAGGCTCGGGTCCACGGGGCCTGACGGTAATCCTTTCGGACGCCGAGCGCGCGCCGTCGCGAAGCATCGCGCGATCGCGTTCCTC
>DASSRF010000024.1:0-4084 GCA_035701945.1 Caldimonas sp.
CGAGCCAGTCGCGGCCGGGCGCGAACGTCGCCGCCGCGTAGGCGTGCGCGGCGTCCGACCAGCCGACGAGCGTGCTCGGCTCGACAAACCGCGCCGGCCTGAGCGCATCCTGCGCCGGATCGTCGTGCAGCGCTTCGCGCACCGCCTCCCACGCCAGCCCGGGCACTGCGCGCGGGTCGACGCGGTCGCCGACCTCGACCTCGCACGCCATCCGCACCTCGAGCAGCGGATGCGGGCCGTGGATGCCGAAGTGGGTGACGCGGTTGCCGAACGCGTCGCGGCGCTCGTGTCGCTCGTCGGGCGGCGGAGCGATCGCGAGATCGTGCCGCAGCACCTTCTGCCACGGCAGCTCGGGCGGCGTCAGGTGGGCGAGCTGCCACGATTGCGAGACAGCGACGCGGTACGCGTAGCTCGTCTCGTGCTCGACGGTGTAGCGCGCGACCGCACGCGCTTCGGCGGCAGCGCTCATGCGATCGGGATCATGGCGCGATCTGCAGCATGCTGCGCGGCACCGCGTGCGAGAAGAACTTGAGCGAGACGGCGTCCGAGATCGCGTACGCAGCGCCCTGCAGCTCGCCGATCACGTCGGCGAGCCGCGCGCTCTCGGGCCGCAGCTCGGCGGCGGGAAGCGCCCGCAGCGCCGCGTGCGCCGGTGCCAGCAGCGTCGACGCGAACTCGCCGTGCGCCGCCTCGAGCCTGGCGACGAAGTCGGCGAGGCCCTTGGCCTGGAACGCGAGCGAGCGCGGATTCGCATCGTCGCGTACGACCATGTCGAGCACCGGCAGCCATTCGGGAGCTGCGAGGTAGCGCGAGCGATACGTCACGCTCGAGTCGGCGAGCTCGAGCAGCCAGTCGAGCTCGTGCATGCGCCCTTCCACCGTGGCGACCTGCACCGTCGTGCACATCGTCGCCAGCCGCTCGATTCGCCTGCCGATCGAGACGAAGCGCCAGCCGACGCCGCGCGTCATGCCGTCGAGAACGAAGCCCGAGAGCGTCATCAGCGCGGTGATGGCGCGGTCGAGCCAGACGAGCGTCATCGGCAGCGCGGGCTCGCGCTGCAACGCCGGGTCGGCGAGCAGCTTGTTGAGCGTGCGCCAGTGATCGACCGACATCCGGTCGCGCAGGCTGAAGGCGACGCGCGACAGGCTCGCGAGCCGCTCGGCGAGCGCGCCCTCGGGATGGTGGGCGGCGCGACGAAGCGCGCGCGCCGGGCTGCGGCCCGGGCCGCGGCGGCCGGGATCGACGACGCCGAGCCTCTCGGCGAGCAGGTACGTCGGCGGCGCCCCGGCGCGTGCTGCCCCGTCGTCGAGCAGCTGCGCGATGGCGACGCGCAAGAGCCTCGCGGTCGCGTCGCAGCGCTCCCCGTAGCGGCCGAACCAGAACAGGTTCTCGGCGGCGCGCGACGCGAGCGTCGCGTCGGCACCGACGAGATCGTCCTCTTCGACCGTCGACGACAGCAGCGAGAACTCGGTGTTGACGGCGCCGTCGCCGAGCACCCAGGTGTCCTTCGATCGGCCGCCGCGCTGCATCGCGATCACCGGCGAGTCCTCGTCGGGGGCGACGCGCGTCAGCCCGCCGGGCATGACGCGCCAGCCGCTCGGCGTCGCGACGGCGAAGACGCGCAGGCCGACGGTGCGCGCAGCGAGCGCGCTCGACGCGCCGTCGAGCACCGGTGCCTGCGAGACGTGCACCCACTCCTGGGCGATGAAGTGCTGCGGCCGCTCGGCGATCCGCCGGTGGAGCGCGTCGCGCGCGGCGGCCGAGAGCTCGCCGACGACGATCGACGGCTCGTTCGGCGAGCGCTCGATCGGCTTGACGATCAGCCGCTCGGGACGGCGCCACGCGTCCTCGAACGCGGCGCGCTCGCCGAGCCACCACGTCGCGATCGACGGCAGCGCGAGCCGCTCGTCGAGGAGCGCGCGGCTGAGGCCCGGCAGATAGCCGAGCAGCGCGCCCGACTCGAGGACGCCCGAGCCGAGCGCGTTGGCGAGCAGCACGTTGCCGTGGCGCGCGACGTCGGTGAGGCCGGCGATGCCGAGCGCCGAGTCGGAGCGCAGCTCGAGCGGATCGCAATAGTCGTCGTCCTGGCGGCGAACGATCGCGTGGACGCGCTCGAGCCCCGAGATCGTCTTCAGCCAGACGCGGTCGTCGCGCACCGTGAGGTCGTTGCCCTCGACGAGCGCGAAGCCGAGATAGCGCGCGAGCAGCGCGTGCTCGAAGTAGGTCTCGTTGTACGGCCCCGGCGTCAGCAGCACGATCCGCGGCGGGCCGCGATCGTCCTTGCGGCGCGGCGACCAGTGCAGCAGCGACTCGCGCAGCGCGTCGAAGAAGCTCGCCAGGTGCTGCACCGCAAGCTCGCGGAACATCTGCGGAAACACCCGCGAGACGACGAGCCGGTTCTCGAGCGCGTAGCCCGACCCCGAAGGCGCCTGCGTGCGGTCGGCGACGACCCACCAGCGTCCGTCGGGCGAGCGCGCGAGGTCGGCGGCGTACTGCAGGAGATGGCGACCGCCCGCGGGCTTGAGCCCTTCGGCGGCGGCGAGGAAGCCGCGGTGCCCGAACACGACCGCGGGCGGAAGCGCGCCGCTCTTCAGCAGCGACTGCGCGCCGTAGAGGTCGCCGAGGATGCGGTCGAGCAGCTCGGCGCGCTGCTCGATTCCGGCGGCGATCGAGGCCCACTCGTCTGCCGGCAGCACGAGCGGAATCGGGTCGACCTGCCACGGCCGGTGGACGCCCTGCGCGTCGGCGTAGACGTTGTAGGTGATGCCGTGCTCGCGGATCTGCCGCTCGGTGAGCGTCAGGGTGTCGCTGACCTCGCGCTCGCTGCGCTCGGCGAGCGCGCGGACGAACGCTTCCCAGTGCGGCCGCGGCCGGCCCGGCGCGGCGAGCAGCTCGTCGAAGCGTCCCGCGGGCGCCGCGTAGCCGGCGAGCAGTTGGTCGAGCATGAAGAACGAACGCTAGCGCGGCTCGGGTCGCCGACGCAGGTCGAGGGTGTGCGGAAAGTCGGGATTGGGCGCCTCGGCCGAGAGCGCCAGTACGCCCGGCGTGTGGCCGGTGCGGAAGAAGCGCGCCAGGCGGCGCGCCTCGGCTTCGTACGCGTTGATCGGAAACGTCGTGTAGTTGACCCCGCCGGGGTGCGCGACGTGGTACTGGCAGCCGCCGAGCGAGCGCTGCATCCAGGTGTCGACGACGTCGAAGACGAGCGGCACGTGCGGATCGATCGTCGGATGCAGCGACGACGGCGCACGCCAGGCGCGATAGCGGACGCCGGCGACGAATTCGCCCGCCGTTCCGGTCGGCTGCAGCGGCAGCCTGCGCCCGTTGCACGCGATCGCGTGGCGATCGCCGACGAGGCCGCGCACGAGCACCTCGATGCGCTCGACCGTCGAGTCGACGTAGCGCGCGGTGCCGCCGGGACCGCTCTCCTCGCCGAGGACGTGCCACGGCTCGAGCGCCATCCGCAGCTCGAGCGTCACGCCCGCCGCCGTGCAGTCGCCGAGCAGCGGAAAGCGGAAGTCGCGGTGCGCCGCGAACCAGGCGAGATCGAAAGGATGGCCGGCGTCGTCGAGCTCGGTGACGACGTCGACGAGATCGCGCCAGACGAAGTGCGGCAGCATGAAGCGGTCGTGCAGCTCGGTCCCCCAGCGCGCGAGGCGCTGCGGCAGGTACGGCTGCGCCCAGAAGCGCGCGACGAGCGCGCGCATCAGCAGCTGCTGGACGAGGCTCATCCGCGCGTGCGGCGGCATCTCGAACGCGCGCAGCTCGAGCAGGCCGAGGCGGCCGGTCGGGCCGTCGGGCGAATAGAGCTTGTCGATGCAGAACTCGGCGCGATGCGTGTTGCCGGTGACGTCGACGAGCAGATTGCGGAACAGTCGGTCGACGAGCCACGGCGGCACGAATGAGCCCGATGGCGCCTCCCCTTGGTCGCTGCCCCCCGAGTCGGCGACGCCAGGCTTGGGGGCGCCCGGCGCCTGGCCGCCGCCGCCGGCCGCCGTCGCGCGCGCGAGCTCGGCGAACGCGACCTCGATCTCGTGGACGGCGTCGTTCCTCGCTTCGTCGATGCGCGGCGCCTGGCTCGTCGGGC
>DASSRF010000025.1:0-3969 GCA_035701945.1 Caldimonas sp.
TTCAGCTACGTGCTGCCGTCGTGGGAGCGGCGCAGCGTTCCCGACGCGATCGGACGCGCGCTGCGCGAGCTGAGCGACTACGCGGCGCAAACGCTCCGCGCCGGCTCGGGCGACGCCGTCGACGAGCGGCTGGCGCGGCGCAAGGCCTACGAGTCGCTCGCCGCGCTCGGCGCCGCGCTCTCGCGCAGCCGCGTCGAGCCGCGCGGCGTGCGGCTGCCGATCGAGCGCGTCGCTGCGCTGCTCGACCACGGCGAGCGCTTCATGGCGCACCTCTCGCTCGTCCGCCACTCGCTGGCGAGGCTCGAAGGCGCCGCCGAGCTGCGTCGCGTCGACGCGGCGCTCGCCGAGGCGGTCGCTGCGCTCGGCGCCTGCCTCGACATCGCTGCCGCGGACGACGTCGCCGAGCGCCGCACCGCGGCCGCGGGCGCCGCGTCGGCGGACGACGTCGACCTGCTGCCCGCGCAGCCGCCGACCGCGGACGTCGTGCCGTGGCTCGCGCGCCGGCTCGGTCAGCTCGTGCGCGAAGCGACCGAGATCCGCGCCGCGGCCAAGGCGAGTCTCGCCGCGGCGGGCGAAGGAGCACGAAGCGATCGAGGAGCCGTCAGCGCCTGACCGCGCCGCGCTTTGCCGTGGTGCCGCGCCGGCCGACGAGAAAGCCGATGCCGACGAGCCCCGAGAGCAGCAGCAGCGCCGTCGACGGCTCCGGCACGGCGACGATGGCCTGCGGCGTCAGGACGCCGAAGATGCCGTGCGATTCGTCGTCGGGTCCGGCGGTGAAGTAGATCAGGTTGCTGCTGCCGGCGGCGACGTCGTTGCCCGGCGCGAGCGCCCACAGGCCGTCGATCGCGAGCGGCGTGCCGTCGCTCGCGGCGAGCTGGCCGAGAAACGCGTGCGTCGCGGGGTCGAAGGCGTTGATGCGGCCGTCGCCGAAGTTGCCGACCAGGAGCGCGCCCGCGAGCGCGCCGAACGACGACGGCGCGAAGGCCAAGCCCCACGGTGCGTCGAGCGTGCCGGCCGAAGCGACGCGTCCGATCAGGTTGCCCTGAAGATCGAACGCCGAGACGAACCCGAGGCCCGGACCCTTGAGCTCCTCGTCGCCGGTCGCGTTCTGCAACGCATACGCGACGTACATCGTCCCGCCGAGGTTCTGGATGTTGAACGGCGCGAACCCGGCCGGCAGGTTGGGATCGGTGAAGCGGCCGGTCAGCGCTGGCGCGCTTGCGTCGCCCTTGACGACGTCGATCGCGCCCGTCTTGAAGTTGGCGGCGTAGAGGTATCCCGCGCCGGCGATCGTCGCGAACGCCGCGCCCTTGTAGACGTTCGCCGTCGATCCCGTCTGCAGCCGCTCGGCGGTCGTTCCGATCGCGTTGCGCCAGCCGGAGATCGTGCCGTCCTCGCTGACGAAGAGGAAGTTGTCGCCGCCGAACGCCGCGGCGCCGGCGCTGTTGAAGACCTGTCCGGTGACCGTGCCGGCGTCGGGGATCGTCACCGTCAGCCCGGCCTTCGTCGTCGCCTGCGTCGTCGGGCTGACGCTGTAGAGCACCGCGGTGCCGGCGCCGTTCGACGAGACCCAGAACGGGCTCGTCGGCGAGTACGAAACGCCCCAGGCGTTGACGAGGCCGGTGTCGGTGATCTGGGCGGCGTTCGCCGCCTGGTCGTCGGTGACGAGGTTGGTCACGCCGACGCGAAGCTGCGCGTTGGCGGCGACGCTCGCGAACGCGAGCGCTGCGACCGCGGCGGCGATGCGTGCGCGCACCGGGAAGCGTTGTCGAGAGCCTTGCATGCCACGCCTCCTCTGCGGGAAGGATCGGTCGTCGCGCCGCGTGGTTGCGGCCGTCGTGGCGTCGAGCGGTGGGGCGCCGCGGCGCCATTGCGGCGCTGCCGTCGCCGATCGTAGACCCGCGATTCCGCCCTCAGCACCCTGCATTCGCGGGGGTCCGAAATACACTGCCCCTTTCAGCACCGAGTCCTGCCCGTGAGCGATCCGCTGGTCATCCGCATCCATCCCAACGACGACGTCGTCATCGCCCGCCGCCAGCTCGTCGGCGGCACGCGCATCGATGACGAAGGCGTCGTCGTCGCCGGTCTGGTGCCGCCCGGGCACAAGATCGCGACGCGCGCGATCCGCGCCGGCGAGCCGGTCCGCCGCTACGACCAGATCATCGGCAGCGCGAAGCAGGACATCGCGCCGGGCCAGCACGTCCACACCCACAACCTCGAGTTCTCGTCGTTCGCGCGCGACTACGCGGCAGCGAGCGCGGCGCGGCCGACCGCGTACGCGAGCGAGCCGGCGACGTTCGACGGCATCGTCCGCGCCGACGGCCGCATCGCGACGCGCAACTACATCGGCATCCTGACGTCGGTCAACTGCTCGGCGACGGTGGCGCGCGCGATCGCCGACCACTTCCGCCGCGACACCAATCCGCGTGCGCTCGAGCGGTTCGCCAACGTCGACGGCGTCGTCGCGCTGACGCACGGCGCCGGCTGCGCGACCGACAGCGCCGGCGAGCCGCTCAAGGTGCTGCGGCGCACGCTCGGCGGCTACGCGCGGCACGCCAACTTCGCGTCGGTGCTGGTCGTCGGCCTCGGCTGCGAGACGAACCAGATCGGCGGCTTGATGGAGCAGGAAGGCCTCGCCGGCGGACCCGCGCTGCACACGTTCAACATCCAGGAGACCGGCGGCACGAAGAAGACCGTCGCGCACGGCATCGAACTCGTCGAGTGGCTGCTCGAAGAGGCCGACCGCGTCGCGCGCCAGCCGGTGCCCGCGAGCGCGATCATGGTCGGCCTGCAGTGCGGCGGCTCCGACGGCTACTCGGGAATCAGCGCCAACCCGGCGCTCGGCGCCGCCGTCGACCGCCTCGTTCGCCACCGCGGCACCGCGATCCTCTCCGAGACGCCCGAGATCTACGGCGGCGAGCACCTGCTGACGCGGCGCGCGGTCTCCAAGCACGTCGCCGACAAGCTGATCGCGCGGATCCGCTGGTGGGAGCGCTACTGCGAGCGCAACGACGCGGCGATGGACAACAACCCGTCCGCCGGCAACAAGGCCGGCGGGCTGACGACGATCCTCGAGAAGAGCCTCGGCGCGATCGCCAAGAGCGGGACGACCAACCTCGTCGACGTCGTCGAGTACGCCGAGCGCGTCGCCGCGAGCGGGCTCGTCTTCATGGACACGCCCGGCTACGACCCGGTGTCGGCGACCGGCCAGGTCGCCGGCGGCGCCAACCTGATCTGCTTCACGACCGGCCGCGGCTCGGCGTACGGCTGCGCGCCGGCGCCTTCGCTCAAGCTCTCGACGAACACGGCGCTCTGGCAACAGCAGGAAGACGACATCGACATCAACTGCGGCGACGTCGTCGACGGCACCGTATCGATCGACGAGATGGGCGAGCGGATCTTCCGCCTGATGCTCGAGACCGCCTCAGGCAAGAAGACCAAGAGCGAGCTGCACGGCTACGGCCAGAACGAGTTCGTTCCCTGGTCGCTCGGCGCGGTGATGTGAGCCGGCGCGCCGCTGCCCGCGGCGCGCGCGCTCACTCCGGGCCGATCGAGACGGTCGCTTCGTCGCCCGGGCCGGCGCCGGCGCTGCCGGGGCTGGTCGATGCGTGTTCGCCCTCGGCGTGCTTGCGCTCGAGACCGCGGCCGGTGATCCGCTGCAGCTCGTCGATGCGGCGCGACGCCTCGGCCTTGGTGAGGTGCTCGTCGAAGTCGACGTGCGCTTCCTCCGAGAGCGTCTTCAGGTACGAGCGCTGCGCGCCGGTCATCGGCTCGTCGCCGGTGACCCAGTCGTCGGGATCCTTGGCCATGTTGCCGCTGTCGGCGGCCGCCTGGGTGTGCTTGTCGGTCATGCTGCGGATGCGGCAAGGGCCGTTCCCGAGCGCGGCGGCTCAGGCGAGCTCGATCCAGGCCGGTGCGTGGTCGCTCGCGTTGTCGCGGCCGCGGACGTGCTTGTCGACTCCGGCAGCG
>DASSRF010000026.1:0-11651 GCA_035701945.1 Caldimonas sp.
CATGACGAGCCGGCCGGCCGAGATCGTCGCGATCCAGCAGAAGATCTGCAGCGCCGTCGGGATCGCGATCATGAAGCTCATCGCGGTGAAGAAGCTCTTGCCGAGCTCGGGCAGGTTCGTCGCGAACATGTGGTGCACCCACAGCCCGAACGCGCTTCAGCGCGAAGGATCGAACCAAGTCCGTGCGCCGTTTCAGCGGCGCGAACGCTGTCGCTGCGTAGGACGGCGCCTCTTCAGCGACTCGCGGCGGTTCTCCGTCAGCGCCCGATCAGCTCGCCGAGCCGACCTTCGCGTCCGCCGGCAGCGCGCCGGCGCTCGCGCCGGCTCCGCCACCCATCGCCGGCGAAGGCGACCGCGGCAACGAAGAACGGCATCGCGAGCAGGAACGCGAAGTCGGGCGGCAGCGTCGTGAAGAACGTCACCGTGTCGGTCCACCAGGACATGCGCATCTCCTCACAGCAGCCAGAACGCGACGATCGCGATCAGCGTCGGCGGCAGCGCCGCCGCGAACAGCCCGAGCGGACGGATCGACGCGTTCTCGAACTTGTCGCGCAGGATCGCGAAGCCGGCGGGGTTGGGAGCGTTGGCGATGATCGTCAGACCGCCGCCGGTCACGGCGCCGGCGACGACCGCGTACTTGAACGCTTCCGAGAGCCCGTCGACCGTGGAGGCGAGATACGTCAGCGCGGCGTTGTCGGTGACCGCGGTGAGCGCGGTGGCGCCGAAGTAGACGCTCGTCGAATCCATGCTCTTCAGCAGCGGCTCGAGCCACCACTGCTGCTGGCCGCCGAGGACGACGAGACCGGCGAGGAAGAACGCGACCAGCAGCCCCTCGCGGAGGATGAGGCGGTTCTGGAATTGCGGATACGCCGTCGCGACGCCGAGGAAGAAGAGCAGCGCGCCCATGAAGACCGGCGGGTGGTGAGAGAAGACGACGACCGCCGCGAGCAGCGTGAGATGGAGCACGTGCACCCACGCCGGCAGCGGCTCGCTCCTGCGCCCGGCGGACGCGGGAAGCGCCGCCAACTCCTTGCGGAAGACGAGCGTCGTGAGGAGCGCGTTCAGCACGACCGCGAGCGCGGCACGCCAGCCGAAGTTGGTCAGCATGTGCCAGCTGTCCCAGTTCCACTTCGCGGCGACCATCAGCACCGGCGGGGCGGCGAACGCCGTCAGCGTCCCGCCGATCGAGACGTTGACGAACAGCACCCCGAGCGTCGCGTACCTGAGGGCGACCGACGCGTTGGGCCCGTAGACGCGGTCGCGCAGCATCATCGCGGCGAGCGTCATCGCTGCGGGCTCGGTGATCACCGAGCCGAGCAGCGGCACGAGCGAAAGGCCGACGAAGTGAAACGACATCCCGCCGCGCAAAGGCACGACCCTGGCGATGCGGCTGACGACGGCGCGCGCGAGCTGCAGGATCGATCGGCTGCCCGCGACGACCATGATCGCGAACACGAACATCGGCTCGGTGAAGTCGCGCGAGTCGAGGTACCCGGTCGCCTCCCGCGTGCCGAGCAGGACCGCCATCACGACGACGAGCACCATCGCCCAGAAGCCGAACACGACCTCGACCTCGCCCATGAGGTGCCAGACGCCGGCGTGATCGGGGCGGCGCTGCGCCATCCGATCGAAGAAGCGGGTCGAGAACGTGTGCAGCAGCGCAGCCGAGAACAAGCCGGCTGCGATCCATTGAACGAGGGTCACGATGGGTTCTGCTCAGCCAGCTGGCGGCGCAGCCCGCGTCGCAGGCGGCGCAGGTGGAACGGTCCGAAGGCGACGACGAGCATCGGCAGCGCGATCGCGAAATTGGCTGCGGCGGCGACGAGACGCGTCGCCAGCGACGCGTCGGCGAGCGCGTAGCGCGTCAGCGCCGTCACCGCGACGAGCGCGACCGCCATCGCCGCGAGCTCGATGAAGTCGAGCGGCGTCTCGCGCGCGACGCGAAACGCCCGCCGCTGCTCGCGCGGAGGAAATCGGCCGAGCTCGGGAAGGAGCGCCCGCCAGGCGCGGCTCACCCCGACGTCGGCGGGCTTCGCGTCGGTTGGGCGTGGGCGCGTCCGCGCGCCGGGTTCTTGCACGTACACATCGTCGGAGGCTACGTTCTTGCGCACGCGAGGGAAATTCGCGCGCCAACGTACGGGCTCGCCCGTACGTGTTGCCGCGGCGCCGGTGCGATTCGCGGCCCCGTCGGGCCGTCAGCCGCGACCGAGGTCGACGAGGTGGACGAGCTCGACGAGGTTCTCGACGCCGAGCTTGTCCATCACGCGCGCCTTGTGCACCTCGACGGTCCGCGGGCTGATGCCGAGCGCCTCGGCGATGCTTCGGTTGTGCATGCCCTTGACGAGCAGCGACATCACCTCGCGCTCGCGCGGCGACAGCGCGGCGAGCGCGCGCTGCGCGGCCGCCGAAGCAGCGCGCGCCGGGCGCGCCGGGCGCCGATCAGCGAGTGCGTTCTCGATCGTCGCGACGAGCTGGTCGCCGTCGAACGGCTTCTCGAGGAAATCGACCGCCGCCGCGAGGAACGCCTGGCGCGCCGCCGACACGTCGCCGTGCGCGGTGATCACGATCACGGGCAGGCTCGGCAGCCGCTCGAGCAGCACCTGCTGCAGCTCGAGCCCCGACATCCCGGCCATGCGGATGTCGACGACGATGCAGCCTTGCCAGTCGGGTTGCAGCGCGGCGAGGAAGTCTTCGGCGCTCGCGAACGTCGCCGTGCGATGGCCGCGCAGGCTGAGCAGCAGCGAGAGCGCATCGCGAACCGAGGCGTCGTCGTCGACGATGAAGACGGTGTCACCCTGCATGCGCGATCCGCGCCAAGGCGTTGGCCGAAGGGATGCAGAAGCAGAAGCGCCCGCCGGCTCCGGGCTCGGCCCACAAGCGCCCGCCGTGGGCGTCGAGGATCGCGCGGCAGATGCTGAGGCCGAGGCCCATCCCGCCCGGCTTGTCGCTCGGAGCGGCGTCGAACAGCGACGCCATCCGCTCGGCGCTGACGCCGGGGCCGTTGTCGCGCACCTCGACGTGCAGCTCGCCGTCGCCGGCGCGTGCCTCGACGACGACGCGCCCGCCGGTGCCCGACGCCGCCGCGTGCACGGCGTTGCTGATCAGGTTGCGCAGGACCACCCCGATCTGCACCGGATCCATCGACGTCGCGGGAAGGTCGTCGCCGACCTCGTCGTCGATGTGCACGCCCGCCTGTTCCGCGCGCGCGCGTTGCTCCGCGATCGACTCGCGGATCACGGCGGCGGGCGCGACGAGCTTCAACTGCGTCGAGCCGCTGCGGAACAGATCGCGCAGCCGCCGGATCACCTCGCCGGCGCGCTGTGTCTCGACGACGATCCGCTCGGAGACGTCGGCGAGCTGCCCGAGCTCTGCCGGGCCGAGGCTCCGCGGGCCGGCGACCAGCAGCTGCGACGCGCGTGCGTAGCTGCCGAGCGCCGTCAACGGCTGGCCGAGCTCGTGGGCGACGGCCGCGGCCATCTGCCCCGCGGCAGCGAGGCGAAGGCTGGCGCGAAGCTCGGCAGACAGCCGCGTCCGCTCGTCGACGACGAGGCCGAGCATCAGTCCCGTCGTCGTCACCGCGGCCATCAGCACCTGGAGCTCGAACACCGTCACGTCGCTATGCGGCACGAAGCCGATCGCGACGATCAGCCCGAGCTGGATCAGCCCCGCCGCGAGGACGGCGCCGGCGAGGCCGAATCGCGCCGATGCCCACACCGTCGGCAGGAGCAGGAGATAGAAGAAGCGGAAGTGGTTCTCTTCGTCCTGCTGGAAGACGACGTAGAGCAGCAGCAGCGAGAGGAGCGAGATCACCCACCACTGCCGCGTCTTCAGCAACGCGAGCAACGCCGCCCTGCGCAGCGGCTCCATGAGGACGAGAAAGATCGGCAGCGTCACGATCAGGCCGACGCCGTCGCCGATCCAGTAGCGCGCGATCGCGCCGTAGAGCGGGCCGCTCGGCCCCTGGCCGGCAGCCGCGAGGGCGCTCACGTAGACGACGGCGCTGAAGAGCGCGCCGCCGATGCAGACGAGCATGAACCAGAGCAGGTCGCGCACGCTGGAGAGCCGCGAGTCGCGGCCGAGCCGTGCCGCGAGCGCGCGCGCGGTCGCCGCGTAGGCGAGCGCGAGCGCCGCGGTCGCGGCGAGGGTCGCCGGCCAGTCCGCGGGGACGCCGCGAACGATCAGCTCGGCCGCCAGCAACCCCGCCCAGACGAGCGGCAGGTGGCGGCTTCCCGTCAGCAGCAAGGCGATGGCGACGGCAGGCTGCGGATTCCACGGCGTGATGTTCAAGCCCTCGAGCGGCCGGATGTAGCTGGCCCAGTCGAGCAGGACGTACAACGCCAGGTATCCCGGACCCCAGAGCCATGCGACCTGACGTCCGGTGCCGTCGCGGTGGCGGGCGAATGCCGGCATCGGCGGATTGTCGCGGCTGGCCTCGACCGTCGCGCCGGCATTCACCCCCGCCGTAAAATCGTCGGCTCGCTGAAAGGATCCCGCCATGCCCCTCGTTTCCATGCGCCAGCTCCTCGATCACGCCGCCGAGAACGGCTATGGCATCCCGGCGTTCAACGTCAACAACCTCGAGCAGGTGCAGGCGGTGATGACCGCGGCCGACGAGGTCGGCGCGCCGGTCATCCTGCAGGCGAGCGCGGGCGCTCGCAAGTACGCCGGCGAGCCCTTCATCAAGCACCTGATCGAGGCCGCGCTCGAGTCGTGGCCGAAGGTGCCGCTCGTCATGCACCAGGACCACGGCCAGAGCCCCGACGTCTGCAAGAGCGCGATCGACCTCGGCTTCTCGTCGGTGATGATGGACGGCTCCTTGCAGGCCGACGGCAAGACGATCGCCTCGTACGACTACAACGTCGACGTCACCAGGAAGGTCGTCGACATGGCGCACGCGCGCGGCGTCACCGTCGAGGGCGAGCTCGGCTGCCTCGGCTCGCTCGAGACGATGCGCGGCGACAAGGAGGACGGCCACGGCACCGAGGCGACGATGACGCGCGACCAGCTCCTCACCGACCCCGAGCAGGCCGCCGACTTCGTCAAGAAGACGCAGCTCGACGCGCTCGCGATCGCGATCGGCACCAGCCACGGCGCCTACAAGTTCACCAGGAAGCCGACCGGCGACATCCTCGCGATCGAGCGCATCAAGGAGATCCACCGCCGGATCCCGAACACGCACCTCGTGATGCACGGCTCGTCGAGCGTGCCGCAGGACCTGCTCGAGATCATCCGCCAGCACGGCGGCAAGATGAAGGAGACGTACGGCGTCCCGGTCGAGGAGATCCAGGAGGCGATCAAGCACGGCGTGCGCAAGATCAACATCGACACCGACATCCGCCTCGCGATGACGGGCGCGATCCGCAAGTACATGGCCGAGAACCCGGACAAGTTCGACCCGCGCGACTACCTCAAGCCGGCGCGCGAGGCGGCGAGGAAGATCTGCCGCGAGCGCTACCTCCAGTTCGGCTGCGAAGGGCAGGCGGCGAAGATCGTCGCCCAGCCGCTCGAGAAGGTCGCGCGCCGCTACGCGCAGGGCGAGCTCGCGCAGACGGTGGTGTGACCGCGGCGTCGACATGAGCGACGACGCGGCGATCTTCGAGACCTCGCTCCGCTCGCTGCCGCTGATCGCGCGCGGCAAGGTGCGCGACAACTACGCCGTCGGAGACGACCGCATGCTGATGGTCGCGAGCGATCGCCTGAGCGCGTTCGACGTCGTGATGCAGGAGCCGATTCCCGGCAAGGGGCGCGTGCTGACGCAGATGGCGCTCGCCTGGTTCGAGCGGCTGAAGCACGTCGTTCCCAACCACCTCACGGGCGACGACCCCGAAAGCGTCGTTTCCGGCGACGACGAGCGCGCGCAGGTGCGCGGCCGCGCGATGCTGGTCAAGCGGCTGCGGCCGCTGCCGATCGAGGCGGTCGTCCGCGGCTACCTCGCGGGCAGCGGCTGGAAGGAGTATCAGGAGACGGGCGCGGTCTGCGGCGTCCAGCTGCCGCCGGGCCTGCAGAACGCGTCGAAGCTGCCGGCGCCGATCTTCACGCCCGCGACCAAGGCCGAGATGGGCGCGCACGACGAGAACATCGACTTCGCGCGCGCCAGCGACATCGTCGGCGCCGACGTCGCGGCGAAGGTCCGTGACATCGCGATCCGCCTCTACAGCGAAGCCGCGGCGTTCGCGCTCGCGCGCGGCATCGTCATCGCCGACACCAAGTTCGAGTTCGGCGTCGACACCAACGGCACGCTGACGCTGATGGACGAGATCCTGACGCCCGATTCGTCGCGCTTCTGGCCCGCCGAGAGCGTCGTCGCCGGCAGGACGCCGCCGAGCCTCGACAAGCAGCCGGTGCGCGACTGGCTCGAGCAGGTCACGGTCGACGGCAAGCCGTGGAACAAGAAGCCGCCGCCGCCGACGCTGCCCGACGAGGTCGTCGCGGCGACGTCGTTGCGCTACCGCAAGGCGCTCGCTGCGCTGGCCTGATCTCTGTGCGAACATGAGAGGGTTCATTCAACGGCCGCGGCACGGGGAAGAGAGGGCTCCTCGGCACGCGGCCACACCACGAGGAGAACGCAGATGAGGATCCTGAGATTCGTGACGCTGGCGGTGCTGGCGACGTCGTTCCTGGCGGGCGGGGCGTTCGCCAAGGAGGACAAGGCGACGCAGCAGGCCGAGGTCAAGAAGAAGACCGAAGCCGCGCTCGATCGCTTCTACAAGGCCAAGCCCGAGCTGAAGGAGGCCACCGCGAAGGCGCCCGGCTACGGCATCTTCACGACCTACGGCTTCAGCTTCGTGATCGGCGGCGGCGGCGGCGCCGGCGTCGTCCACGACAACAAGACGAAGCACGACACGTACATGAAGGTCGGCGGCGCGAGCGCCGGCCTGCAGCTCGGCGCGTCGCAGACCGAGGTGCTGATCGTCTTCAAGACCGCCGCTGCGATGAACAACTTCATCAACAAGGGCTGGACGGCCGGCGGCGCCGCGACCGCGTCGGCAGGCGCCGGCAGCGCGACCGCGGGTGGCGGCAAGGGCGAAGCCGAGTCGGGCGACGCGGCGTTCTACACGATGACCAAGAACGGCCTCGAGCTCGGCCTCGCCGCGGGGGTCTCGAAGTTCTGGAAGGACAAGGACCTCAACTGAGGCCCGCGGGTGCGGCGCGCGTGCGCCGCGCAGCTCAGAACAGCGTCATGCTGAGCTTGCGCCGGTAGGCGTCGACGACCGGGTCGCTCGGCGCCTGCACGGCGGCCTTGCCGGTGACCTCGAGCGCGCCCTTCGCGGGCGCGGCGTCGCCCTTCGCCGGCGCCGCGGCCTTCGTCATCAGCTGCAGGATCGCGACGTAGGTCTTGCGCGCGAGCTCGTCCTTCCACGCCTTGTCGCGCATCAGGATCTCGAGCAGCTCGTCCATCGCCTGCGTCATCTCGCCCCTGGCGAAGTGGAGCTGGGCGAGCTCGAAGCGGGCGTCGAAGTCGCGCTTGTTGGCGGCGATCGCAGCTTCGAGCGTGTCGCGCGGGCGCGCCTTCGGCGCAGCTTCCATCGCGGCAATCCAGTGGCCGACGGCGACGAGGCGCTGGTCGAGCACCGGGTTGGCGGCGACCGGGTCGAACGCGGCGCGCGCCTCGCCGACGCGGCCGGCCTTGAGCAGCGCGCGGATGTAGTCGTAGCGCGCGGTGTCGTTCGCCGGGTTGGTCGCGAGCGCCGCCTGCAGGCGATCGAGCGCGGCGTCGGTGTCGCCCTCGGCGAGCGCCTCCTCGGCCGCCTGGTGGTCCTCTTCGGACGCCTGCTCCTCGGCGCTCGGGACGTGCTTGTCGAGAAACTTGCGGACCTCGGGCTCGGGCAGCGCGCCGACGAAGCCGTCGACCGGCTGGCCGCCCTTGAAGAGCACGCAGAACGGAATCGAGCGGACGCCGAACATCTGCGACAGCTGCTGCGCGATCTCGGGCTCCTCGTCGGCGTTGAGCTTGACGAGCTTGAAGCGGCCGGCGTAGGCGACCTCGAGCTTCTCGAGGATCGGGCCGAGCGTCTTGCACGGGCCGCACCACGGCGCCCAGATGTCGAGCAGCACCGGCTGCGCGAGCGAGGCGTGGACGAGCTCGGTCTCGAGGTTCTTGTGGGTGATGTTCTGCATGGTGTCGCGCTGCTGCGCAAGGAGGTGAAGCCTCGCCGCCTACAATTCAAGCCTTGGCCGGATCCCCCCACTCTGCGCGAAGCGACCCGCCGGTCGTCGGCGTCGTCATGGGCTCCAGCAGCGACTGGGAGACGCTCCGCGCCGCCGTCGAGATTCTCGCCGAGTTCGGCATCGGCCACGAGGCGAAGGTCGTCTCGGCGCACCGCATGCCCGACGAGATGTTCGCTTACGCCGAAGGCGCGGCGGCGCGCGGCCTGAAGGCGATCATCGCCGGCGCCGGCGGCGCCGCGCACCTGCCGGGGATGCTCGCCGCGAAGACGACGGTGCCGGTGCTCGGCGTTCCGGTCGAGAGCCGCGCGCTGAAGGGCGTCGACTCGCTCTATTCGATCGTGCAGATGCCCAGGGGCGTTCCGGTCGCGACCTTCGCGATCGGCGCCGCCGGCGCGGCCAACGCCGCGCTGTTCGCCGTCGCGATGCTCGCGAGCGGAGACGCGGCGCTGCGCGCGAGGCTCGACGCCTACCGCCAGCGCCAGAGCGACGCGGCGCGGGCGATGAGCGCCGAGCTCAAGTGAGCGCGGCGGCGTTCGTCGCCCCCGGCGCGACGCTCGGGGTTCTCGGCGGCGGCCAGCTCGGCCGCATGTTCGTCCACGCGGCGCAGACGCTCGGCTATCGCACGATCGTGCTCGACCCCGACCCGGCGAGCCCGGCCGGGCTCGTCGCGCACGAGCACCTGCGCGCCGACTATCTCGATCGCGCCGCGCTCGACCACCTCGCCGAGCGCGCGGCAGCGGTGACGACCGAGTTCGAGAACGTCCCGGCCGCGGCGCTCGCCGCGCTCGCCGAGCGCGTGCGGGTCGCACCGGGCGCCGCGGCGGTCGCGACCTGCCAGGACCGCGCCGACGAGAAGGCGGCGTTCGTTCGCAGCGGCGTCGCGTGCGCGCCGCATGCGCTCGTCGCTTCGCGCGCCGACATCGAGCGCGTCGACGCCGCGCTCCTGCCCGGGATCCTCAAGACCGCGCGGCTCGGCTACGACGGCAAGGGCCAGCGCACGGTGAACGACCGCGGCGCGCTCGCTGCCGCGTTCGCCGCGCTCGGCGAAGTGCCGTGCGTGCTCGAGCGGCGGCTCGCGCTCGCCGGCGAGATCAGCGTCGTCGTCGCCCGCAACGCGGCCGGCGACGTCGTCCACCTGCCGGTGCACGACAACGTCCACGTCGGCGGCATCCTCGCGGTGACGCGCGTGCCGGCGCGTTCGCACACCGGCGCGGCAACGCAGGCCGAAGCGGTCGCGCTCGCCGAGCGGCTGGTGCGCGCGCTCGACTACGTCGGCGTCCTGTGCGTCGAGTTCTTCGTCGTCGAAGGCGGCGCGCTCGTCGCCAACGAGATGGCGCCGCGGCCGCACAACTCGGGGCACCACAGCATCGACTCGTGC
Source organism: Caldimonas sp. (assembly GCA_035701945.1). Lineage (GTDB taxonomy): Bacteria > Pseudomonadota > Gammaproteobacteria > Burkholderiales > Burkholderiaceae_C > Schlegelella_A. The sequence goes on from DASSRF010000026.1 coordinate 9,548, forward strand.
GACGTCTCGCAATTCGAGCTGCAGGTGCGAACGCTCGCGAATGCGCCGCTCGCTGCGCCGCGCCAGCACTCGGCGGCGGTCATGCTCAACCTGCTCGGCGATCTGTGGAAAGACGGCGTCGCTCCCGACTGGCGCCGGGTCCTCGCCTTGCCGGGCGCGCACCTGCACCTCTACGGCAAGGACGAAGCGCGTCCCGGCCGCAAGATGGGCCACCTGACGATCACCGCGGCGGGCGCCGCCGAGGCCGAAGCGATCGCCGCCGAAGCGGCGCGCGCGCTCGGTCTCGCGCCGCTCGCGACGGCGACGCGATAGCGACCCGCGCGAACGAGATGCTCCTCGACGGACGCGACCCCGCGGCGATCGCCCGCGCTGCCGATGCGATCGCCGCCGGCGAGCTCGTCGCGTTTCCGACCGAGACCGTGTACGGACTCGGCGCGCGCGCCGACGTCGACGACGCGGTCGCGAAGATCTTCGCGTTGAAAGGCCGGCCGCAGAACCATCCGCTGATCGTCCACGTCGCCGACCGCGCGCACGCCGATCGCTTCGCCGCGGCGCTGCCGCCGGTCGCCGAGCGGCTGATCGAGGCGTTCTGGCCGGGGCCGCTCACCGTCATCGCCCTGCGCGCCGCGGGAATCGCCGACGCCGCGGCCGCACGCCAGCCGACGATCGGCCTGCGCTGCCCGGCGCACCCGATCGCGCACGCGCTCCTCGCGCAGGCCGGCGAACGCGGCGTTCCCGGCATCGCCGCGCCGAGCGCGAACCGCTTCGGCCGCGTCAGCGCGACGACCGCGGCGCACGTCGTCGAAGAGCTCGGCGACGATCTCCTCGTCGTCGACGGCGGCGCGGCGCGGATCGGCATCGAGTCGGCGATCGTCGACTGCTCGAGCGGATCGCCGGTGCTGCTGAGGCCCGGCATCCTCACCCGCGACCGCATCGAGAACGCCGCAGGCACGGCGCTGCGCACTCCCGGCGCGTCGGCGCCGCGCGCGCCGGGGACGCTCGCCGCGCACTACGCGCCGAAGGCGAAGGTGCGCGTCATGGCGACGCCGATGCTGAAGACCGCGCTCGAGGTCCTCGGCAGCGACTCGCTGAGGCTGGCGGTATATTCGCGCTCGATTCCGTCGGGCGTCGCCACCGGCGTCGTCCATCGGCGCATGCCGGCGCGGCCCGAGCAGGCGGCGCACGAATTGTTCGCGGTCCTGCGTGAACTCGACCGCGAGGGCGTGCATCTGATCTGGGTCGAAGAGCCGCCGCCCGGTCCCGAATGGGACGGCGTGCGCGACCGGCTCGACCGCGCCGCCGCGACCTGACTTTCCTGGAGCCTTCCTGAATGAGACATCCTCGATGTGACCTGCGCCGCGCGCTCGGCGGCGCCGCGGTCGTCGCCACGGCGCTCGTCGCCGCCTCGTGCGGCGGCGGCGAGCCGACGACGCGCTTCCACGCGTCGCGCGTCATCGCGCTCGGCGACGAATCGAGCGTGCTCGTCGACTCCGGCGACCACAACGCGCGCAAGTACAGCGTCAACGCGACCGTTTCCGACGTCGACCAGACGATCGTCTGCGCCTCGAACCCGATCTGGGTCCAGAGCGTCGCGCTCTTCTACGGGCTCGTCTTTCCCGAGTGCAACAGCGTCGTGACGACGACGTCGCCGGTGAGCCGGATCCGCGCCCAGCTCGGCGCGCAGGCCGCCGACCTGACCGCGCAGATCGACGCTCAGCAGAGCGAGAGCCCGTTCCAGGAGGGCGACATGGTGACGGTGATGGTCGGGATGTACGACGTCATCGCCGCGTACGAGCAATATCCGGCGGTGAGCGAGCCCGAGCTGATCGGCCGCGTCGAGGCCGCCGGCGCCGAGACCGGCCGCCAGGTCAACCACCTCACCGACCTCGGCGCGAAGGTGCTGCTGGCGACGGTCTTCGACATGGGCTTCACGCCGTTCGGCGTCGCCGAGCGCGCCGCGCACGCCGACACCGATCGCGCCGCGCTGCTGTCGCGGCTCACGTTCCGCTACAACGCGTCGATGCGCGCGACGATCGTCAACGACGGCCGCAAGATCGGCCTCATCCTGATGGACGAGTACGTCACCGAAGTCGGCTCCGTTCCG
>DASSRF010000027.1:0-7266 GCA_035701945.1 Caldimonas sp.
ACCCAGCAGACGACGAGCCCGAAGAACGCGTTGACGAGCGCGGCGGCGGCCGAGGTGCCGAACGTCAGCCGGTACGCGGCGAGCACGCGCGGCGCGGTCACCGCGTCCCAGAACGCGGGCCACGTCATCGTGAACGTCTTCAGGAACGCCGCCGAAAGCGGCACGAGGACGATGCACGAGAGATAGAGCAGCGTGAAGCCGAGCGCGAGGTCGAAGCCCGGCAGGACGCTGTGCCGCTTGAGGAGCGCGCGCGAAAGGAGCATGTCGCGGCGCTCCGGCGCTTATCGCTTGGCGAGGATCTGGTCGTAGATCGCGCCGTCGTCGAAGTGCTCCTTCTGCGCCTTCGTCCAGCCGCCGAAGACCTCGTCGATCGTGAACGTCTGCACCTTCGGGAAGTCCTTCGCGTACTTGGCGAGGATCGCCTGCGAGCGCGGCCGGATCTGGTGCTTCGCAGCGATCTCCTGCGCCTCGTCGGACCAGAGGAACTTGAGGAACGCTTCGGCCTGCTTCCTCGTGCCCTTCTTGTCGACGACCTTGTCGATCACCGCGACCGGGTTCTCGGCGAGGATCGTCGATTTCGGATAGACGACGTCGAAGTGGTCGCCGAACTCGGCCTTGATCAGGTTGATCTCGCTCTCGAACGTGCAGAGGGCATCGCCGATGTTGCGCTGCGCGAAGGTCGTCGTCGCGGCGCGGCCGCCGCCGTCGAACACCGGCACATTGGCGAAGATCTTCTGGACCAGCTCGCGAGCCTGCGCCGCCGTGCCGCCGGCCTTGATCGCCGAGCCCCACGCGGCGACGTACGTGTAGCGGCCGTTGCCGGTGATCTTCGGGTTCGGAATGACGACGCTCGTGCCGGGCTTGGCGAGGTCGGGCCAGTCGCGGATCCCCTTCGGGTTGCCCTTGCGGACGAGGATGACCGTGACCGACGTCGTCGGCGCCGAGTTGTTGGGCAGACGCTTGGCCCAGTCCTCGGGGATCAGCCTGGCGCGCGCGATCGCGTCGATGTCGCTCGACTGGTTCATCGTCACGACGTCGGCGTCGAGGCCGTCGATCACGGCGCGCGCCTGCTTGCTCGAGCCGCCGTGCGACTGGTTGACGGTGACGTCCTCGCCGGTCTGCTGCTTCCAGGCGCGCTGGAACGCCGGGTCGATCTCCTTGTAGAGCTCGCGGGCGACGTCGTAGCTGACGTTGAGGATCGTCGTCCCGGCGGCGAGCGCGGGCAGCTGGAGGACGGCCGCGAACGCGGCGGCGATGCCGGCGGCGAGCGCGGCGCGGCGGGTCGGGTTGGAACGGTGGTGCATGGCAGCGGGCCCGGGTCGGCGGAACCGCGCATGTTAGGGCGGGCGCGCGCCGCGCCAACGACGTTCGCGTTCGAAGCTTATGCCGCGCCGCCGCCGCCGCCGAGCAGGCGGCGCACCCGAGCGACGAGGTCGGCGGCATCGGCGCTGGCCGACGGCGCGAGCGAGCCATCGACGGCGCCGGCGACGAGGCGCTCGGCGCTCGCCGGCGTCACCGCTCCGTAGAAGAGCGGGATCTGCCCCGCCGCGATCAGCAAGGTCGGGAAGTTCTCGATGTCCGGGTCGCCGAGCGCGTCCGACTCGTCCTCGACATCGATCCAGGCGAACTCGGCGCGCTCGCGGTGCCGCGCCGACAGCTCGGCGAAGACGGCGCGGTACTCGCGGCACGAGCCGCACCACTCCGCGCACAGGCACGCCACCAGGGGCCGCACGTCGGCTCGCTAGGCGACGTGGAGCATGTCGTGGATCTCGTGCTCGTGCGTCGGCGGCCCGTCGAGGTTGACGGTCTTCCAGCCGTTGTCGTACTCGACGACGCGAAAGCGCCGCATCGGCATCATGCCGTGCGAGGTCGGGAAGAGCGCGAAGACGTCGTCGCCGTGCTCGAGCGCGGCGACGACCTCGGCGACGTCGGCGACCTGCGGCTCGGTGTGCCACTCGTTGCTGGCCGTGTCGACCGGCCCCCACTCGACGCCGGTGACGCGTCCGTCGGCGTCGAGCCGGACCTTCGTGACCGCATGCACTTTCATCGCGACCTCCAGGGCGACGAGTATGCCAATGCCCTCATGCCCCCGCGAGGATCCACTCTGCTGCGCGCTCGGCGATCATCAGCGTCGGCGAGTTGGTGTTGCCGCTCGTGATCGTCGGCATCACGCTCGCGTCGACGACGCGCAGCCGATCGACGCCGTGGACGCGCAAGCGCGCATCGACGACCGCGAGCGGGTCGCTCGCCGGGCCCATCTTCGCGGTGCCGACCGGATGGAAGATCGTCGTGCCGATGTCGCCGGCGAGCCGCGCGAGGTCGTCGTCGCTCTCGAACTGAGGTCCCGGCTTGAGCTCGACCGGGCGGTGCGCTGCGAGCGCCGGCTGGGCGACGATCCGCCGCGTCAGCCGCAGGCTCTCGGCAGCGACGACGCGATCGTCGTCGCTCGCCAGATAGTCGGGAGCGATGCACGGCGCGAGCGCCGGGTCGGCGCCGCGGATGCGGACGCTGCCGCGGCTCGTCGGGTTGAGGTTGCACACGCTCGCGGTGAACGCGTTGAACGGGTGCAGCGGCTCGCCGAACGCGTCGAGCGAGAGCGGCTGGACGTGGTATTCGAGGTTCGGATGCGCGAGCCCGGGCCGGCTCCTCGCGAACGCGCCGAGCTGCGACGGCGCCATGCTCATCGGGCCGCTGCGCGACCACGCGTACTCGAGCGCGATCCGCGCCTTGCCCCAGAGTGTCGCGGCCAGGGTGTTCAGCGTGCGCACGCCCTCGACGCCGTAGACGGCGCGGATCTGCAGGTGGTCCTGCAGGTTCTCGCCGACGCCCGGCAAGGCGCGTCGGACGTCGATGCCGTGCGCGGCGAGGAGCGCCGGCGCGCCGATTCCCGAGAGCTGCAGGATCTGCGGCGTGCCGACCGCGCCGGTCGCCAGCACGACCTCGCCGCCTTCGGCCAGCCGCGCGGTCTCGGGTGTGCCGCCCTCGTGCGGCAGCGCCTCGATGCCGACGGCGCGCCGGCCGTCGAAGCGCAGCCGCGTCACGTGGGCGCCGGTCCAGACCTGGAGGTTCGGCCGCGCGAGCGCCGGCCGCAGGAACGCCTTGGTCGCGTTCCAGCGCACGCCGTGGCGCTGGTTGACGTGGAAGTAGCCGACGCCTTCGTTGTCGCCGCGGTTGAAGTCCTCGACGCGCGCAATGCCCGCCTCGACCGCCGCCGCGGCGAACGCATCGAGGATCGGCCAGTGCAGCCGCTGCTTCTCGACGCGCCATTCGCCACCCGGCCGGGCCCCGGTGGGGTCGAACCCGGGCGCGGCGTGGAACGCGTCGGCGCCCAGGTAGAAGTCCTCGTGCCTGAGGAAGTACGGCAGGCACTCGGCCCAGCTCCAGCCCGGATTCGCGCCGAAGCCGTCGCCGCGTCCCCAGCCGTCGTAATCGCGTGCCTGTCCGCGCATGTAGATCATGCCGTTGATGCTGCTCGAGCCGCCGAGCACCTTGCCGCGCGGGTAGCGCAGGCTCCGGCCGTTGAGCCCGGGCGCCGGCTCGGTCGCGTACAGCCAGTCGGTGCGCGGGTTGCCGATGCAGTAGAGGTAGCCGACCGGGATGTGGACCCAGACGTAGTTGTCCTCGCCCCCGGCCTCGACGAGCAGCACGCGCTTGCTGCGCTCGGCGCTCAGCCGGTTCGCGAGCAGGCAGCCGGCGGTGCCGGCGCCGCACACGATGTAGTCGAAGACGTCGCCGGCCATCTTCAGCGCACCGTGCCGGCGAGCGCCGGGAACAGCTTGACCAGCCCGTCGGACATCACTTCGACGGCGAGCGCCGCGAGCAGCAGCCCCATCAGCCGCGTCATGACGTTGATGCCGGTGCGGCCGACGACGCGCGCGATCCGGCCCGACAGCGAGAACGCGATCCAGACCGCGAGCGCGATGACGACGCCGTAGCCGACGAGCACGGCGATCTCCCACCAGTGGCGCGTCTTCTGGGCGTAGATGACCATCGTCGAGATCGTCGCCGGCCCGGTGAGCAGCGGAATCGTCAGCGGCACGATCGCGATCGAATCGCCGGCATCGACCTTGTCGTTGCCTTCGGCGAGGTCGCTGGTGCGGCTCTCGGCGGGCTGCGCGTTGAGCATCTGCAGCGACGACAGCAGCAGCAGCATGCCGCCGCCGACCTGGAACGACGCCAGCGAGATGCCGAAGAACTCGATGATGCGAAGCCCGAAGGTCGCGCTCACGGCGATGACGCAGAACGCGCTGATCGACGCGACGCGGATCGTGCGTTGCCGCTGCTCGCGGCTGAAGCCTTCGGTGAAATGGATGAAGAACGGCAGCACGCCGATCGGATTGACGATCGCGAGCAGCGCGACGAGCGGCTTCAGGATGTCCATCGGCGAGGGCCGCCCCGGCTCAGCGCGCCTGGGCGGGCGCGCCATTGTCGTCGGCGAGCGCGCGCAGGTAGCGCAGGCCGGCGACGGCGCGAACGCCATACCAGCCGAGCAGCTCGCCGTCGACGCGGCGCACCCGCGCTCCCGGGCACATCGCCTGCGCCAGAGCGACGTGCTCGGCGCGAAACGAGAACGGCTCCGAGCTGAGCAGGACCTCGTCGACGTCGGCGAGCCACGCCTCGTCGCCGCCGAGCGCGGGGTAGCGCGCCGCGCCGGCGAAGCCACCGGTCGCCGCCGGCAGCGTCCGCCAGCCGACCGTGGCGAGCATGCGCGACAGGTAGGTGTCGCGCGCGACCGTCATCCAGGGCCGGTGCCAGATCAGGTAGAGGACGCGGCGCTCGGGCCGTTCGGCGGCGGTCGTCGCAGCGAGCTCGGCGGCGAGCGCAAGGCGCAGCTCCTCGGCGCGGCCGGCGACCCCCGCCTCGCCGGCGAACGTCGACGCCAGCAGGTCGACCAGCCCGACGTTGTCGTCCGGCCCGAGCGGATGCGTGACGACGATCTCCGGAGCAGCGTCGCCCCAGCCGCGGATCGCCTCGATCGTCTCGAGCCGGTTCTCGTCGACGTTGACGAGGACGTGCGTCGGCGCGAGGCGGCGGAGCCGGTCGAGGCGGACGTCCTTGGTGCCGCCGACCTTGGCGACGCCGGCCACCTGCTCCTTCGGATGGATGCAAAAGCCGGTTCGGGCGACCAGCCGGCCGCCGAGGCCGAGGGCGAAGACGGTCTCGGTCAGGCTGGGAACCAGGCTGGCGATGCGCGGCGGCCGGCCGCCGGGGGGCGTCACCGCGCGTCAGCTCCGTCTGTCCCAAAACAACAGATGCGGCGCCTCCCAATGCTTTTTTTTCGCCACTTCACATATATTCACCGGTCTGTGTATGGCAGCAGAGCCTTCTTGAAATCGTTCACGACGGGTCGACGCTCCACATATCGACAAGGAACAGGAAGGCAGCTTTTCCATGGGCAACAAACTCTACGTCGGCAATCTTTCGTACAACATACGCGATGACGACCTGCATCAGGCGTTCGCGCAGTACGGAACGGTGTCGTCGGCGAAGGTCATGATGGACCGCGACACCGGGCGCTCGAAGGGCTTCGGCTTCGTCGAGATGGGCTCGGATCCGGAGGCGCAGGCAGCGATCAACGGCATGAACGGGCAGGCGCTCGACGGCCGCGCGATCGTCGTCAACGAAGCGCGTCCGCGCGAGGAGCGTCCCGGCGGTTACGGCAACCGCGGCGGCTACGGCGGTGGCGGCGGCTACGGCGGCGGCGGCGGTCGCTCGGGCGGCGGCGGCTATGGCGGTGGCGGTGGTGGCTACGGCGGCGGTGGCGGCGGCTACGGCGGCGGCGGTGGCGGCCGCTCGGGTGGCGGCGGTGGCTACGGCGGCGGCCGCTCGGGTGGCGGCGGCGGCGGTCGCGGCGGCTACTGAGCGCCCGATCCGGGAAGAAGAGGCGGTGCGAATGCACCGCCTTTTTTCATGCCCTCACGTCTCGCCGCGCCGCTGCTTGCGCGGCCGGCCGGCGAGCAGGCGATCGAAGAGCGCGTTGGGCAGCGCGCGCATCAGCTTGGCGACGACGCCCATCTGCCAAGGAATGACGCGGTAGCTCGCCTGCGCGGCGATCGCCGCGTGCGCGCGATCGGCGAACGCGTCGGCCGGCATCAGGAACGGCATCGAGTAGCGGTTGCCGCGCGTGAGCGGCGTGTCGATGTAGCCGGGCAGGATCGTGACGACGCGAACGCCCGAGGCCCGCAGCTCGCCGCGCAGGCTCTCGCAGTACGAGATCACCGCCGCCTTGCTCGCGCAGTACGCGCCGTGACCGGGCAAGCCGCGGATGCCGGCGACGCTCGCGATGCCGACGAGCGTCCCGCTCCGGCGCTCGCGCATCGCCGCCACGAACGGCTGGAACGTCGCCGCGAGGCCGAGGTTGTTCGTCTCCCAGGTCGCGCGCATGACCTCGAGATCGGCGAGCTCGGCCGTGTCGACGCCGACGCTGATGCCGGCGTTGGCGATGACGACGTCGGGCAGCCCTTGCGCGGCGATGCACTCGCGGCCGACGGCGGTGATCGCGGCGACGTCGCGGACGTCGGCTCGATACGCCTTCCAGCTCGCCGGATCGAGGCCTTGCGCCGCCGCCCAGCGCTCGACCTCGTCGGTGCGCCGCGCGACGAGCGCGAGACGGTGGCCCGAGCGATGAAAGCGCGCGGCGAGCGCCTGCCCGATCCCGCTCGACGCACCGGTGATGAAGGCGAGCCGACTCATGGCGCGGGCCGGCGCGGCGAGACGAAGGTCGCCCGCGTGCGGCCGTGCAGGTCGATCACCCGCGCGAGGTTGTCGTACTCCATGCCGTCGGCGTGGACGACGCTCTCGCCCTGCGTGACCGTGACCGGCAGGTGCGAGCGCACCCGCTCGACGTTGCGAAACGCGTGCAGGAACTCGCCGCGGAACTCGATCTCCTCCTCGCGCCCGTGCGCCGGCCGCACGACGCGCGCATCGCCGAGCAGCTGCACCTCGCTGCCATCGCCGTTGGCGAGCGCCCGGTTCGCCGATGCGAGCGTGACGACACCGTCCTTGTCGACCGCGCGCAGCCGCGCGTGCTCGATCTCGAGCGTGTCGTCGTCGGGGAAGTGGCGCAGCCGATCGCCTTCGATCTGGGTCCTGAGCGATCCGTCCTGCGCGAAGCGCTGGACGACGAAGTTCGTCATCTCGTAGTCGGGCTCGTGGCGCGGCGCGACCGCCTCGCGCGGCGTCTCGACGGTCGGCGCATTGCGCACCAGCCACCACGTCCCGAGCGCGAGCGCGGCCATCATCAGGAGCGGCAGGTACGCCGAGACG
>DASSRF010000028.1:0-6806 GCA_035701945.1 Caldimonas sp.
GCTCGCGGAACGCGCGTTGCAGCGCAGCGACGTGGTCGGGATCGGTGCTGACGATCAGGCAGAGGGGAAGCACTTCGTCGCGCGGCAATGACGACGCGGCGAGCCTAGTCGGGTCGCCGTCTCACCTGTTGCGAAATTCCGGCACCGCGCTGTCGGCGGCGTTTCGGATCTTGCGAATTCGCTCACCGGCGCGAACGCCGAAGCGTGACGTGCTAGAAAAACGTTCGTGACAAGTCGCCTCGCCGGGGGCGCACGTCGTCGATCGAGCGCCGATGATCCTCACCGAGCTTCCCGACCTGCCGCCGCGGCCCGAGACGCCGGCCAACGCGGCGTTCCGGCGCGAGTACGTCGCGCGCTGGGCGCGCGAGAACACGCTGCTGTGCGGCGAGTCGCAGTTCGTCGAGTACCCGGAGGTCACGCATCCGGCGTCGATCAAGATGGCGTGGCGCGGCGCCGAGGTCTACCACCTGCGCCGGCGCGACGTCCGCGTCGGCGACGGCAGCTGGCTCGTCCTCAACGACGGCGACCGCTACGGCAGCACGATCAGGAGCGACCGGCCGGCGACGTCGTTCTCGATCTTCCTGCGCCGCGGGCTCGCCGGCGAAGTCATCGCTGCGCAGAAGCTCGGCCTCGAGCGATCGCTCGAGCGCGGCGCCGAGCAGCCGCGCGCGCCTTCGACGAGCGCGTTCTCGCCGCACCTGCGCGGCGACGACCGCCACGTCGCGCCGCGGATGCGCGCGATCTACGCGCGCGTCGTGGCAGGGGAGCGCAGCCAGGACTGGCTCGACGAGCAGGCGGTGCTGCTGGTCGGCGACCTCGTCGCCGCCGAGAACGAAGCGCTCGCGAGCACGCTGCGCATTCCTGCGCGCAAGCCATCGACGCGCGCCGAGCTGAGCCGGCGGCTGCGCCTGGCCGCCGACCACATCGAATCGCACTTCGACGAGCCGCTGCCGCTGGAGACGCTGGCGCAGGTCGCCTGCATGTCGAGCTACCACTTCCTGCGCTATTTCGCGTTGTTGTACGGCGCGACGCCGCATGCGCACGTCGTGCGTTGCCGCACCGCGGCGGCGCGGCGCCTGCTCGCCGACGGCATCACCGATGCAACGGTCGTCGCCAGGAGGAGCGGATTCGGCAGCCGCTCGAGCCTGTACCGGGCGCTCGGCGGCAGGCTGCGTGGCGCGCCGCCACCGGCGCGCGCCGACGCCTAGGCGGCCGCGCCGATCGCACGCGGGCGCGCGATCGATTTCCATCCCGTGCCCGGGGACACGGTCGGCGGCGTACACCTGCGCCTGATCGGCAAAGGAGACGGACCGTGAAGCTCATCGAAGCGTGCGTCGTCGCGTGCTGCGCGGTGGCGCCGACGACATGGACAGCCGCGATCGCGGCGGAGCGCACCACGGCGTCAGCCGCGTCGGTCGAGGCGCACGTCGAGGCGGCGCACCGGGCGGCGGGGAGCGACCTCGCAGCGCTCGTGACGCTGTGCAAGCCGGCGTCGCCGACGCCGATGACGGCCGAGCAGGTCGACCGCTACCTCGCATCGCAGATCGCGTTGCCGGCGCCGCCGCCCGGGCGCGCGTTCGACAACCTCTACTTCGTCGGCGGTGCGTGGGTCAGCGCGTGGGCGCTGACGACCTCCGAGGGGATCATCCTCATCGATGCGCTCGACAACGAGGCCGAGGCCTCGACGCTGATCGAAGGCGGCCTGCGCAGGCTCGGCCTCGACCCGGCGCAGATCCGGGTGATCATCGTCACCCACGGCCACGGCGACCACTACGGAGGCGTGCCGTACCTGGTCGACAAGTACCGCGCGCGCGTCGTCATGAGCGACCGCGACTGGACGATGATGGCGACCAAGCTCGACTTCGAGTCGAAGCTGTGGCCGCCGCCGCCGCAACGCGACCTCACCGTCACCGACGGCGAGAAGGTGCGGCTCGGCGACACGACGGTGACGATCCACCTCACCCCGGGGCACACCGTCGGCACCGTGTCGCCGACGTTCGAGGTGCGCGACGCGAGCGGCGTCCACCGCGTGCTGCTCTGGGGCGGCACGTCGTTCAACTTCGGGCGCAAGCTCGATCGCCTCGACGCCTACATCGACTCGACCGAGCGCATGGCCGAGCTCGTCGCGGCCGAGAAGATCGACGTGCTGATCTCGAACCACTCGGGCTTCGACGGCGCGGTCGAGAAGCTCGAGCGCAGGCGGGCGGCAGCGCCCGGCGCGCCGAATCCGTTCGTCCTGGGAACTCCGGCGGTGCTGCGCGCGCTGACGGTGATGGGCGAGTGCGCGCGGGCGCAGCGCGACCGCTACCTGTCGTCGCCGGGCTAGGCCGCCGTCATTCGGTCGCCAGCTGCTCGAACGACGCGAAGGCGCCGCTGCCAGCGAACACGTCGACGCTGGCGACGACGGCGTGGCGCGGGCCGACACGCGCCCATTCGACGAGCCGGTCGAGCGCGTCCTGCGGGCCGGCGAGCATCGCCTCGACCGAGCCGTCGCGGCGATTGCGGACCCAGCCGCGAACGCCGAGCCTTCGCGCCTCCTCGGCCATCGACCAGCGGTAGCCGACGCCCTGGACGCGGCCGCGGATCTCGATCCGCACGACCGGCTCGGCGCTTCGCGGCGAGTTCATCGGCGCCTCGTCGTGCACGCTCGTTCGGGTGTCGGTCGCCGCGGTGCTTCGCGCGCTAGCCGATGCAGATCCAGCCGACGCGCACCGGCACGATCATCTTCACGCCTTCGCGGACGATCAGCACGCGCAGCAGCGCGCCTTCGCGGTGCGCCTCGCTCCAGACCTCGGGGTTGAGGACGATGTCGTCGTGCTGCAGGCCGGCGCGCGACGCCGGCGTGTCGTCGCCGACGAGGATGATCCGCTGCGTGCGCGGATCGGCGGTGATGCCGATGCCGACGTACGTGCTGCCCGGGCAGAGCGCGCCGCGGGTCGTGAGCCCGGAAACGACGTCGACCGAGACGAGCCGCTCGCCGGCGTCGCGCAGGCTGTCGGCGCCGACCCCGCGCAGCGCCGGCGGCTGCGGCCGCTCGGGCGCGTCGATCGTGCCGCTCAGCAGCGCGACGACGACCGCCGCGTGCAGCAGCACCGTCAGCGTCGCGCCGACGGCGCGCGACTCGCGCGGCAGCCGGCGCGAAGCGCCGCCGCCCGCGCCGCCGCGAAGCGGCCCGTGTCCGGAGGGTGCGCGCGCGTGGCGCTTCATTCGGCGTCACCCCGTCGCGGCGGTCGTCCTCGTGGCCGGTTCGCCGGTCACGGCTGGCCCTCGCCGCTGAGCGCGACCTGCGTCGCATCGCTCGCCACGCCCGCCGCCGGCAGCCGGATCTCGAACTCGCTGCCCTTGCCGACGCCTTCGCTGCGCGCCTCGATCGTGCCGCCGTGCAGCTCGACCAGCTTGCGTGCGAGCGACAGACCGATCCCCTGTCCGCCCTGGGCATGCGAGCTCGCCGATTCGACCTGGCCGAACATGTCGAAGATGCGGTCGATGTGCTCCTCGGCGATGCCGATGCCGGTGTCCTGCACCTTGACGACGATCGAGTCGCCGTCGGCCGACGCCGTCACCGCGATCGTGCCGCCCGGCGGCGTGTACTTCGCCGAGTTGATCAGCACGTTCGAGAAGACCTGCGCGAGCCGCGTCAGGTCGCCCTGGAGCTGCAGCGTCGCGGGCGGCAGCTCGACGCGCAGCTCGTGGCCGGCGCCGTCGATGAGCGGCTGCGCGATCTCGATCGCACGGCCGATCACCGTCGCGAGCTCGAGACGCTGGACGCGCAGCGTGAGCTTGCCGCGGGTCAGCCGCGAGACGTCGAGGAGGTCGTCGAGCAGGCGCGCCATCTGCGCGGTCTGCCGGCTGATGACGTCGCGGCACCAGGCGGCGCGCGCGTCGCCGGCCGGCAGGTGCTGCAGCACGTTGATCGCGTTCCTGATCGGCGCGAGCGGGTTGCGCAGCTCGTGCGAGAGCGTCGCGATGAAGTCGTCCTTCTCGCGGCCGGCGTCGCGCAGCACCTGCTCGGCCTTCTTGCGCTCGGTGATGTCCATGACGACGCCGAAGGTGCGCACCGGCCGGCCGCGCTCGTCGTATTCGGCGCGGCCGCGGTAGCCGATCCAGACGCGGCTGCCGTCGGGGCGCCTCAGCCTGAACTCGTCGAAGAACGGCTGGTGCTCGGCGATCGCGAGCCGGCGACGCCGCGCGAAGCCGGGCCGGTCCTCCGGGTCGAGCAGGTCGATGACGCTCTCGCGCGTCGGCGTGAACTCGGCGGGGCTGACGCCGAACAGCGCGTACGTCTCGGGCGACCACCAGAGCGTGTCGCTCGCGATGTCGAGCTCGTACGCGCCCATCCGGCCGGCGCCGAGCGCGAGGCGCAGCCGCTCGCGCTCGACGGCGAGCATCTGCTCGGCCTGCCGCGTTTCGGTGACGTCGGCCATGACGCTGACGAGGCGCAGCGGCGCGCCGTCGGCGCCGCGCGCGACGACCGCGCCGCGCCCGGACAGCCACAGCGTCGTCCCGTCGGGGCGGACGACGCGGTAGTCGGCGGCGAAGCTGTCGAGCTGCTGCGCGAGCTCGAGGTAGTGCGCCGCGAGGTGGCGATCGTCGGGGTGCAGCGCGGCGACGAACTCGTCGTCGGGTCCGCCGACCTTGCCCTTGCGGTCGGCGAGCGCGAGGCCGAAGAGCGCGATCGCCTCGTCGGACCACGTCCGCGTCCGCGCGACGAGGTCGGTCTCCCAGTGGCCCATCCGGCCCGCCTTCAGCGCGGCGCGAAAGCGCGCCTCGCTTGCGCGCATCGCGTCGAACGCGCGCGCGCGCTCGCCGACCAGCTGCGCGAGGCGGTCGCGCTCGAGCGTGAGCTGGTGCGCGGCGACGACCTGCTTGGTCGTCTCGGTGCAGACGACGAGGACGCCGCCGATGCCGCCCGGAGACGCGTCGTCGTCGATCGGGCTGTAGCTGTAGGTCCAGTAGACATCGTCGAGGCGGCCGTTGCGCGTGATCGGAACGAGCTGGTCGACGTGCCACGTCGCGCCGCGTCCCGACATCACCTGCTCGATCTGCGGGCCGATGATCGGCCAGATCTCGGCCCAGACCTCGCGCGCGGGTCGGCCGAGCGAGCCCGGATGCCGCTCCGGGCCGATCGACTCGCGGTACGCGTCGTTGTAGAGGCACGCGAGCCCGGCGCCCCACCAGATGTACATCGGGTGCCCGGTGTTGAGCATCAAGCGAACGACGGTGCGCAGCGACTGCGGCCAGTCGGCGGGAGCGCCGAGCGACGAGCGCGACCAGTCGTGCGAGCGCATCAGCGCGCCCATCTCGCCGCCGCCCTGGAGGAAATCGGGCACCCTGGTCGTCATCGCGCGATGCTAGCGACTGCCGCGGTCGCGCCGACCCCGAGCGCCCGGTCGCGGCCGGGCCCGTGCACGTGCATACTGTGCTCGCATGGCGCCGCTCGACCCGTCGATCATCACCGGCTGGCACGCCCACGTGTACTTCGACGCCGCGAGCCGCGATGCCGCCTGGTCGCTGCGGCAGACGATCGAGTCCGCGCTCGCGGGCCACGTGCAGCTCGGGCGTTTCCACGAGAAGCCGGTCGGGCCGCACCCGATGTGGAGCTTCCAGGTCGCGTTCGCCGCCGACGAGTTCACCGCCGTCGTCGCCTGGCTCGCCCTCAACCACGGCGCGCTCGACGTGTTCGTCCATCCGAACACCGACGACGAGCTGCGCGACCACCGCGACTGCGCAATCTGGCTCGGCAGGTCGTACGCGCTGAACCTGGCCGCGCTCGCGCCCGCGCCGCGCTGAGCAGGGCAGTGGTCGTCCGACCGCAGCGAGGGGTGTCGGCCTACGCGAGCGCGCGACCTCTCGCGCTGGAGCCGCGCAGCCGCCCGGGCTTCAATCGAGGCTGACCATGGCCGCGCGCGCGATCTGGAAAGGCACCATCGTCCTCGGCGAGCACGAGGTCGCGGTCAAGATGTACTCGGCAGTGCAGGACCAGGCGGTCCATTTCCACCTCCTCCACGACAAGGACCTGACGCCGGTCGAGCAGCGGATCGTGCGCAAGGACAACGGCCGCGAGGTGGCGAAGGAAGCGCAGCGCAAGGCGTTCCCGCTCGACGACCAGCGCGCGGTGATCCTCGAGCCGGAAGAGCTCGCGCAGCTCGCGCCGGAATCGGACCGCGCGATCCACCTGCTCCGTTTCGTTCCGCGCGACGCGCTCGGCGACGAGTGGTTCGAGCGCCCGTACTACCTCGGCCCCGACGCGCAGGGCGACGCCGACTACTTCGCGCTCGCGAGCGCGCTCGCCGGCAAGGAGCGGATCGGGATCGCGCGCTGGGTGATGCGCGACAAGCGCTACGTCGGCGCGCTCGCGGTCGGCGAAGACGGCTACCTGCGGATGACGACGCTGCGCCGCTCGGAGCAGGTGCTCGATCTCCCGGCGGTCCGTCCCGACAAGGCGCGCACGCCATCGCCCGCCGAGATCAAGCTCGCCGAGCAGCTCGTCGACTCGATCACCGGGCCGTTCTCGCCCGAGGAGTGGCGCAACGAATACCGCGAGCGCCTGCACAAGCTGATCGAGGCGAAGGCGAAGGGGGCCAAGCTGAAGCTCGTCGCCGCCAAGCCGAAGGAGGCGACGAGCGACCTCGCCGAAAGCCTGCGCGCGAGCCTCGCGCAGGCAAAGGGGAAGAAGGTTGCCTGAGCATCGCCGCCGTCGCGGGTCGTCGAACGCGACCGACGCGTCGGATGCGTCGTCCGCGCGCGCACCGGTGCGCTCGTTCTGGTCGGGGACGATCACCTTCGGCCTCGTCAGCATCCCGGTC
>DASSRF010000029.1:0-3241 GCA_035701945.1 Caldimonas sp.
GCCGGCACCGACCTTGGCGATCGTCGCGCCGACGATGCCACCGATCAGCGCATGCGACGAACTCGACGGAATGCCGTACCACCAGGTGATCAGGTTCCAGACGATGGCCCCGATCAGCGCGCCGAAGACGACGTGGTGGTCGACCGCCCCGGGCTGCGCGATGCCCTTGCCGACCGTCGCGGCGACGCTCAGGTGAAAGACGAAGATCGCGACGACGTTGAAGAACGCCGCGAAGACGATCGCCTGCTGCGGCTTCAGCACGCCGGTCGAGACGACGGTCGCGATCGAGTTCGCGGCGTCGTGGAAGCCGTTCATGAAGTCGAACAGCACCGCGAGCGCGACGAGCAGCGCCACCACGCCGAACGAGATCTCGGTCGCCGTCACGAAAGCAGACGTCTCAGGAGTTCTCGAGGACCACGCCCTCGATCAGATTGGCGACGTCCTCGCAGCGGTCGGAGATCGACTCGAGCAGCTCGTAGATCGCGCGCAGCTTGATCAGCTCGCGGACGTCGCTCTCCTCGCGGAACAGCCGCGACATCGCCGAGCGCATGACGCGGTCGGCGTCCGACTCGAGGCGGTCGATCTCCTCGCACGTCTTCAGGGCCGCCTGCGCGACCTCGAGCGTGCTGATCCGCGGCAGCAGCGAGACCGCGTGCTGGACGCGCTCGCAGCACTTCGCGCTGAGGTCGCCGAGGCGCAGGATGTCGTCGTTCATCGCCTGGACGTCGTACAGCGTCATCGTCTCGCTCGCGTCCTGCAGCAGGTCGAGGATGTCGTCCATCGCGTTGATCAGGCCGTGGATCTGCTCGCGGTCGATCGGCGTGATGAAGGTCTTGTGGAGCAGCCGGTTGACCTCGGCGGTGATCTTGTCGGCCTGGCGCTCGGCATGGCCGACCTCGCTCGCGTGCTTGTCGCGCAGCTCGGCGTCGGCGTAGTGCTGGATCAGCCGGATGAAGGCGCGCGCGCCCTCGGCAATGTGAGCGCCGTGCTGGTTGAAGAGCTCGAAGAAGTTCCCCTCGCGCGGCAGCAGCTTGCCGAACAGCATGTTTTTCCTTCTCTCCCGGAACCCGGGGAGTGTACGAGCGCTCACAAACGGGCCCGGGGCGCGGGCGGCGGTTCCGCGACAATCGCGGGTTGACGCCCACGACGGTCAGGCGGCACATCCGATGGACGAACGAGAGACGGCGAGCGCGCCCGCGGCACCCGACGCGGCAATCGTCGTGCGCGAGCTGCAGTGCCGGCGCGGCGACCGCGTCCTGTTCGCGCCGACGAGCTTCGTCGTCGCGCCGGGCTCGATCGTCTGGGTGCGCGGCGCCAACGGGCAGGGCAAGACGACCCTGCTCAGAACGCTTGCCGGCCTGTCGGTGCCGGCCGCCGGCGCGATCGTCCGCAACCGCGAACGGCAGCCGCTCTACCTTGCCCACGCGAACGCGCTGAAGGACGATCTCACCGTGGCCGAGTCGCTGCGCTTTCTCCTCCAGCTCGCCGGTGAGCCGATCGAGCCGGCGGCGATCGATGCCGCGCTCGAACGACTCGGCGTCGCCAGCCGCCGCAACGCATTCGTGCGCACGCTGTCGCAAGGCCAGCGCCGGCGCGTCGCCCTCGCCCGCCTCGCGGCGCAGCGCGAGCCGCTGCCGTGGCTGCTCGACGAGCCGTTCGACGCGCTCGACACCGCCGGCGTCGCCGTCGTCGCCGACGTCATCGCCGAGCACGCCCGCCGCGGCGGCAGCGTCGTCCTCACCAGTCATCTGCCGGTGCCGATCGACGCGCCGGTGCCGACCGTCGTCCAGCTGCACGAGCCGGCGATGGCATGAGGCGAGCGCATGTTCCGTCGACCGGACCCGTGGCCGCGCCGTGAGCACGACGTTCGGCGTCATCGTCGCTCGCGATCTGCGGCTGGCAGCGCGCCGCCGCATCGATGCTGCGCTGCCGATCGCGTTCTTCACCGTCGCGATCAGCCTGTTCCCGCTCGGCGTCGGGCCCGAGCCGCAAACGCTGCGCCAGATCGCTCCCGGCGTCGTCTGGGTCGCTGCGCTGCTCGCGGCGATGCTCTCGGTGACGCAGCTCTACGCGACCGACCTCGCCGACGGCTCGCTCGAGCAGATGCTGCTCGTTCCCGACGCGCGGCTGGCGATCGCCGCCGCCAAGGCGGCGTCGCACTGGCTCGTCACCGGGCTGCCGCTCGTCGTCGCCGCGCCGGTGTTCGGGCTGATGTTCGACCTGTCGCGCGAGGCGATCGCGGCGCTCGTCGCGAGCCTCGTCCTCGGGACGCCGGTGCTCAGCCTGCTCGGCGGCCTCGGCGCCGCGCTGACGCTGGGCCTGCGCAGCGGCGCCGTGCTCTTGATCCTGATCATCGTGCCGCTCTGCATTCCTGCTCTCATCTTCGGTGCCGGCGCGGTCGCCGCGGTCGACGCCGGCCAGTCGGCGCGCGGGCACTATTCGCTGCTCGGCGCCGTGCTGATCTTCACCGCGGTGCTGGCGCCGGTCGCGACGGCGGCAGCGCTGCGCATCGCGACCGAATGAACCCGCCCCAATGAGCAGCACGACCTCGCGCTTGCGCCTGTACCGGTTCGCCTCGCCGGCGACGTTCTATCCGCTCGCCGGCAGGCTGGTGCCGTGGTTCGCCGCAGTCGCCGCGATCCTCGCCGTCTGGGGGCTCTGGCTCGGCATGCTGCGCGCGCCGACCGACGCGACGCAGGGCGACGCCTACCGCATCATCTTCATCCACGTCCCGGCGGCGTGGATGTCGATGCTGCTCTACGTCGTGATGGCGTTCTGGGCGGCGATCGGCTGGGCGTTCAACGCCCGGCTGGCGTCGGTCGTCGCGCGGGCGATCGCGCCGACCGGCGCGATGTTCACGTTCCTGGCGCTGTGGACCGGGGCGCTCTGGGGCAAGCCGACCTGGGGGACGTGGTGGGTGTGGGATGCGCGCCTGACCTCCGAGCTGATCCTCCTCTTCCTCTATGCCGGCTATCTCGCGCTCGTCTCGGCGATCGACGACCCGCGCCGCGCCGACCGCGCCGGCGCCTTGCTCGCGATCGTCGGCAGCGTCAACGTGCCGATCATCTACTTCTCGGTCGTCTGGTGGAACACGCTCCACCAGGGCGCGAGCGTCAATCCCATGGCGGCGCCGAAGATGGCCGCGATCATGCTGCAGGCGATGCTGCTGATGACGCTCGCCTTCTGGGCGTACGCGTTCGCGGTCATCTTCGTGCGCGCGCGCGCGATCGCGCTGGAACGC
>DASSRF010000030.1:0-4368 GCA_035701945.1 Caldimonas sp.
CGGCACCGCGAACGCGACGTCGATCGGCTCGACCTGCGTGATCACCGCGACGCCGTTGGCATCGCCTGCGCTGATCGTGTTGCCGACGTCGATCGGTCGCAGGCCGACGCGACCGGCGACCGGCGCGACGATCCTGCTCCAGCCGAGGTTGAGCCGCGCCGTGTTCTCGTTGGCGCGGTCGGTGACGATCGATGCCTCCAGCTGCTTCACCGTCGCCGCCTGCGTGTCGACGTCCTGGCGCGCGATCGAGTCCTGGCTGAGCAGCGTCCGGTAGCGCTGCAGCTGCACCTTCGCGTTCTCGAGCTGCGCCTCGTCCCTCATGCGCGCGCCGATCGCCTGCTGCAGCGCCGCTTCGAACGGCCGCGGGTCGATCGTCACGAGCAGCTGCCCCTTCTTGACGACCTGTCCTTCGCTGTAGAGCACCTGCGTGATCTGTCCCGAGACCTGCGGCCGCACGGTGACGGTGACGATCGGCGTGACGGTGCCGAGCGCGTCGAGGACGATCGGCAGGTCGGCGCGCGTCGCCGTCGCGACCCCGACCGTGCTCGGCGGCGCTCCGCGCGCGCCGCGGCCGCCGCCGGGGCCGCCCGCGGCAGCGCCGCCGCGGCCGGCTCCCGATGCCGCGAACGCAGCGCCGCCCGGTCCCTCGGGCGGACGGTGCAGCAGCCACCACGCCAGCGCCGCGAGCGCGATCAGCGCGGCGAAGGCGACGATCGTGCCGAACCAGCGGCGCGCGCCGCGCACCGGCTTCGCGGGCGGCAGCGCGGGCGCGCTGGGCGCGAGCGCGGGCAAGGCACGGTCGTCGGGCGGCTGGTCCATCGAGTGAAAGCGGAGCGGCCGCGAAGGCTAGCAAGACGGCGAGCGCAGCGCAGCATCGGGCACGATCGGCGGCTACGGCCGAACGCGCCTTCTCCCAGAGCAAACGCGGTGCCGTTTCCCTCGTGCGGCGCAGGTCAACCGGATGAACGCGCTGTTGACGCTCGCCGAGCGACGAAACTATTCTTTACCCGACACCACCCAGCTTTTCGCACATGACCGACCGCCTCGCCGGCAAGACGGCATTCATCACCGCTGCGGGGCAAGGCATCGGCCGCGCCACCGCCGAAGCGTTCGTCCGCGAGGGCGCTCGCGTCGTCGCGACCGACATCAACGAGGAAGCGCTCGCCGAGCTCGCGCGCGCGACCGGCTGCGAGACGCGCCGCCTCGACGTCACCGACGCGAGCGCGGTGCTCGCGGCGTCGATCGAGGCCAACGCGAAGAGCACCGTCAACGTCCTCTTCAACGCCGCCGGCTACGTCCACCACGGCACGATCCTCGACTGCGACGAGGTCGCGTTCGACTTCTCGATCGACCTCAACGTGCGCGCGATGTACCGCGTGACGCGCGCGTTCCTGCCGCCGATGCTGAAGGCCGGCGGCGGCTCGATCGTCAACGTCGCGTCGGCGGCGTCGAGCATCAAGGGAGCGCCGAACCGTTTCATCTATGGGACGACCAAGGCCGCCGTGATTGGACTGACGAAGTCGATCGCGGCCGACTTCATCACGCGCGGCATCCGCTGCAACGCGATCTGCCCGGGCACCGTCGAGTCGCCGTCGCTGCGGCAGCGGATCGACGCGCAGGCGAAGGCAAGCGGCCAGACGCTCGAGGCGATCGAGGCCGGGTTCATCGCCCGCCAACCGATGGGCCGCATCGGCACGGCAGCCGAGATCGCGGCGCTCGCGGTCTATCTCGCGAGCAACGAATCGTCGTTCACGACCGGAACGGCGCAGGTGATCGACGGCGGCTGGTCGTTGTGACCGTCGCTTGAATGAGCTGCACGGGGCGTGCCGCTCAGCATGCGGCTCCGCGTGTCGCTCGATCGACATCGACCTAAACTGCATCGCTTGCACACACTGAAGGAAGACCGATGAAGCTGATGCGATACGGCGCCAAGGGCGCGGAGAAGCCCGCGCTCGTCGACGCGCAAGGCACGGTGCGCGATCTCTCGGGCGTCGTTCCCGACATCACCGCCGACACCCTGCGTCCCGAGAACCTGCGTCGCCTGGCCGAGCTCGACACCGGCAAGCTGCCCGCGGTCGCGAACGCCGGCCGCGTCGCGCCGCCGTGGCGCGGCATGGGCAAGTTCATCTGCATCGGCCTCAACTACTCGGACCACGCCGCCGAGACCGGCGCGGCGATCCCGAAGGAGCCGATCATCTTCATGAAGCCGACGAGCGCGATCGTCGGGCCGAACGACGCCGTCGTCCTGCCGCAAGGCTCGGTCAAGTGCGACTGGGAGGTCGAGCTCGGCGTCGTCATCGGCCAGAAGGCGCGCTACGTCGACAAGGCCGACGCGCTCAAGCATGTCGCCGGCTACTGCGTCGTCAACGACGTCTCCGAGCGCGAGTACCAGCTCGAGCGCGGCGGCACGTGGGACAAGGGCAAGGGCTGCGACACGTTCGGCCCGGTCGGCCCGTGGATGGTGAGCGCCGACGAGATCAAGGATCCGCAGGACCTCGCGATGTGGCTCGACGTCAACGGCCAGCGCCGCCAGAACGGGACGACGGCGACGATGATCTTCGGCGTCGCCGAGCTCGTCGCGTACTGCAGCCGCTTCATGACGCTCTGGCCGGGCGACCTCATCTCGACCGGAACGCCGCCCGGCGTCGGCATGGGGATGAAGCCGCCGGCGTTCCTCAAGGCGGGCGACGAGGTGCGCCTCGGCATCGCCGGCCTCGGCGAGCAGCGGCAGAAGATCCACGCCTGGGATCCGAACCTGATCGACGCCTGACGGCAGCGCCGATGGCGACGGCGCTGCCGGCGTGGCTCCGGCCGTGGCGGCTGCTGCCGGCGTACGTCGTCAACGGCATCGCGGTCGCGGTCGGCATCGGCTGCATCCAGCTGCTCGCGCTCGCGCTCGTCGGTGCCCACGCTGCGGCGCTGGTGGTCAGCGGCGCGGTGTGCGCGAGCATCGCCGACCTGCCGAACGCACCGTCGCGGACGTGGCACCGCGTCGGGGCCGCGGCGCTGCTCAGCGTGCTCGCCGCGCTCGCGGTCGATCTCGTGCGCGGGCACCCGACGGCGCTCGGCATCGTCGTCGCCGTCGTCGCGTTCGTCGCGATGATGGCGCTCGCGTGGGGCGCACGCGCCGGCGCGGTGTCGTTCTCGCCGGTGCTCGCCATGATCTTCGCGATGGCCGTGCCGCCCGCCGAGCACGAGCTCTCGATCGCCGGCTGGGGCGCGTGCGGCGCGGTCGCGTACCTCGGCTGGGCGCTGCTTTCGAGCGCGGCGCTGCAGCGGCGCTATCGCACGCTCGCGATGGTCGCGGCGCTGCGCGCGGCGGCGGAGCTGTTCCGCTCGCGCGCCGCCGTGCTCGTCTCGTATCGCGTTCTCGCCGGCGAAGCACCGCCGCTGCGGGCGTGGATCGGCGGCGAGGCGGCGCTCGCCGATCGCCTGCAGGCGGCGCGCGACCTCGTCTATCCGGCGGTCGAGAGCGCGTGCTGGCAGCGCGACGTCGCGATCGTGCTGCGCCTGATCGACTTGCGCGACGCCTTGCTGACGAGCCGCCTCGACGTCGCGCTGCTCGGCGGCGACGCCGCCGGCCGCGAGATCCTCGAGCGCGCGGCCACGGCGCTGCGCGCGCTCGGCGCGCGGCTCGACGATGCCGCCGACGCGCTGCGCGACGGCAATGCGGCGACGGTGTCGGAGCCGATCGCGCCGTCGCTCGACGCCATCGCCGACGCGCAGGCGATGCCTGCCGACGACGCGCGCGTGCGCCTCGTGCCGGTGCTCGCCGGTCGACTCGATCGCCTCGCCGGCGACGTCGACCGCGTCCATCGGCTGCTGCAGGGCGAGCGCGACGCGCTGCCGCTGACGCCGCAGCAGCTGCAGACCTTCGTCGCCCCCGAGGGCTGGCCGGTGCGCGCGCTGAAGCCGCACTGGCGGCGCGATTCCCCGGTGCTGCGCCACGCGGTGCGGATGTCGCTCGCGCTCGGCTGCGCGTACTACCTCGCGCTCGCGCTGCCGTGGGCCGCGCATCCGTACTGGCTGGTGCTGAGCGTCGCCGTCGTGCTGCGCGGCAGCCTCGGCGACACGCTCGCACGCCGCAACGCGCGCGTCCTCGGCACCGTGCTCGGCTGCCTGATCGTCATCGGCGTCTCGCACCTGCCTTCGGCGGCGTTCGTCAACGTCGCGTTCCTCGCCGCGCTCGCGACCGCGCATTCGTTCGTGATCCAGCGCTACTGGGTGACCGCGACGGCGGCGAGCGTGATGGCGCTGCTGCAGTCGCACCTCGTCAACCCCGAGGCCGGCTTCGCGATCGCCGAGCGCATTGCCGACACCTTCCTCGGCGCGATGCTCGCGTGGTGCTTCAGCTACGTGCTGCCGTCG
>DASSRF010000031.1:0-3273 GCA_035701945.1 Caldimonas sp.
CGGCCCAGGCGATCTTCAGCCGGCGCGCGCCGGCGACGATGCGCCGCAGCGCACCGACGACCCCCGGCCAGGAGGCCGGGGGCAGCAAGACCGAGCTCGGGCGGTTCATGGCGGTTCTCGGGCAAGCGACGTCATGGCGGACGCTCACGCGGCCATCGGCACCGGCGACGTCGGCGACTTCGGCATCGCGTAGGCGAGCGGCACGAGCGCGTTCTGGATCCGGCGCATCTGCGGCGCGGTGACGAGCGTCGCGAGCAGCGACTGGAACCGCGGCTCGGAAACGCCCGAGACGATGTACTGCCAGCGGTACGCCTTCAGGAACGCGTCGCGGACCTGCTGGATGCGCGCCGCGCTGAGCAAGCCGGCCCAGTGGGCGACGAAGTAGCCGGCGTCGGCGTTCGCCTGCGCCTGCAGGATGCCGTCGACGGCGCCGACGAGCGCGATCAGGTCGTCGACCGCGGCGTCGCGCGCTTCCGCCGAGAGCGTGGCGTCCTCGCGCTGCCACTCGAGCTCGTCGAGGATCGCGTGCTGCGACTCCTCGCGCCAGTGGAACAGGAACACGTCCTTCCACAGCGGCGACAGCGTCTCGGCGGGGCCGATGCTCGCGCGGTAGTGCGCCTGCACGAACAGCTCGATGTGGCACGTCAGCGCCAGCACCGACCAGTTCGACTTCGAGAGCACCGCGGCGGCGACCGCGTTCGGCTCGGCCGCGAGCGCGTAGCCGTCGGGCATCTTCGCCGCGAGCATCTCCTCGATGCGGCGGAACAGCGCCTGATGCTTGAGCTCCTCGTCGGTGAAGCGGACGAGCGCCTCGAACGCGTTCTGGTCGCCGAGCGCGTGCGTGCGGCCGAGGTCGGCCATCTTGGCGCCGATGAAGCGCTCGACGAGCGCGAAGATGTTGGCGTACGTGCGGCCCTGGACCTGGCTGAGCGCCCGCTTCTGCTCGGGCGTGAGGAACTCGAGCTCGTCGACGAGCGAGAGCCCGGCGGGCAGGAAGTCGAAGGCGAGATCGAAGGTGCGGCCGCGGATCACGTCGCGCTCGATCTCCCAGCGCACGCGCTTGGGGACCTCGATGACCTTGGCGTAGCGGCTCGTCGTCGCAGTGCTGGAAACGGTTTCCATGGTGGTGTCCTCGTTGGCGTCGCCGGACACCGTGCCCGGCGAGTGGCGGCAGTGTCGAAAGCGGCGGTATCGCGCGTGCGGCGACGCGCGCATCGCGTGTTATCGTTTTGTATCGAGCGGCGATACGCAGTGCGACACGCGTCATGGAGAACAGCGGCAGGCTCCTCGTCGTCGACGACGATCCCGGGGGTCGCGCGATGCTCGTCGAGTACCTCGGCGGCCATCGCTACGACGTCCGCGCCGTCGACGGCGGCGCGGCGATGCGCGCCGAGATCGAGCGCGACCTTCCCGACCTGATCCTGCTCGACATCCGCATGCCCGGCGAGGACGGGCTGACGCTGGCGCGGTTCCTGCGCGAGCGCTACGACGTCGGCATCATCATGGTCACGGCGTCGAGCGACGTCGTCGACCGCGTCGTCGGCCTCGAGATCGGCGCCGACGACTACGTCGCCAAGCCGTTCGACCCGCGCGAGCTGCTCGCCCGCGTCAAGAGCGTGCTCAGGCGCATGCAGGCGCGCGTCGCGCTCGACGGCGGCGACGACGCCGCCGAGACGCCGGCCGCGGGCCGCGACACGCGCGTGCGTTGCGGCCGCTGCCTCCTCGACGTCGACGCGCGCAGGCTCTTCGAAGCGAGCGGCGAGGAAGTGCCGATCACCGCGATGGAATACGAGCTGCTGCGCGTCTTCCTCGCGAGCCCGAACCGCGTCCTCTCGCGCGACCATCTGCTGATGCAGACGCGCAACCGCGAGTGGGAGCCGTTCGATCGCTCGATCGACATCCGCATCGGCAGGCTGCGCAAGAAGATCGAGCCCGACCCCGCGGGCGAGCCGCGCTGCATCCGCACCGTGCGCAACGCCGGCTACATGTACGTGCCGGCGTAGCGCCGTCGCTCAGGTCGCGCCGGCTGCGCGCGCGCGACGCAGCCAGCCGAGGCCGGTCGAGGTCCCCGCCTTCGGCCGGTATTCGCAGCCGATCCAGCCGTCCCAGCCGAGCGCGTCGACGACGTCGAACAGGTACGCGTAGTTCACCTCGCCGACGTCCGGCTCGTGGCGCTCGGGAACGCCTGCGATCTGGAGATGGCCGACGCGCCCGGTCGGCAGGTACGCACGCAGCTTCGTCGCGACGTCGCCTTCGACGATCTGGCAGTGGTAGAGGTCCATCTGCACCTTCAGGTTCGGCGCGCCGACCGCGGCGACGATCGCGTGGGCGTCGTCCTGGCGGTTCAGGAAGTAGCCCGGGATGTCGCGCGTGTTGATCGGCTCGATGACGATGTCGACGGCATGCGACGCCGCGCGCTTCGCCGCCCAGGCGAGGTTCGCGAGGTACGTCGTTCCCATCGCCGCGCGGCTCTCCGCGTCCGGTGCGAGACCGGCCATGACGTGCAGGCGCGGGCAGTCGAGCGCCGCCGCGTACTCGAGGCCGCGATCGACCGCGCTGCGAAACTCGTTCTCGCGGCCGGGAAGCGCGGCGATGCCGCGTTCGCCGGCGGCGAAGTCGCCCTGGGCTGCGTTGAAGAGCACCTGCTGCAGGCCGTTGTGGGCGAGCGCTGCGGCGAGCCGCTCGGCCGGCCACTCGTACGGGAACAGGTATTCGACCGCCGCGAAGCCGTCGACGGCGGCCGCCGCGAAGCGATCGAGGAACGGGTGCTCCGCATACATGAACGACAGGTTGGCAGCAAAGCGCGGCATTCGCTCCTCCTCGCGTGGTCACCAGCGCGCGCCGAACGCGCTGCGCAGCTCGTCGATCTGCTCGGCGGTGAGCGGCGTCGGCCTCGGTGTCGCCGAAAGCAGCAGCCGCGCGGTCTCCTCGAGCTCCTCGAGCACCGCCATCGCCGCCGCCGGCGTCTCGTGCCAGACGTTCGGGCCGAGGCGCGAGAGCATGATCGCGCGGATCGGCGCGCCGCGGCGCGCCGCGCCTGCGATCGCTTCGGCGACGCGATCGCCGACCGCCGGATCGCCCGGCCGGCGATAGCCGATCAGCGGCACGTGACCGACCTTCATCACGAAGTACGGCGTGATCGGCGCGATGAAGTCGTCGCGTTCCTCGGCAGCGGCGGCGGCGAGGCTCAAGGCGACGCAGTGGTACGAGTGCGTGTGGATGACGGCGCGCGCTTCCGGCGCAGCGTCGTAGATGCGCCGGTGCAGCGCGATC
>DASSRF010000032.1:0-3689 GCA_035701945.1 Caldimonas sp.
CGATCTCGTCGCCGTCGGCGACGACGTCGCCGACCGCGCACCGCACCGTTTCGACGACGCCGTCGGCCGCGGCGCGCACCTCGTGCTCCATCTTCATCGACTCGACGATCGCGACGACGTCGCCGGCCACGACGTGCTGGCCCGGCGCGACGGCGATCGCGGCGACGCTGCCGGCGAGCGGGGCGACGACGCGCGCGCGTGCCATCGCCCGCGTCACGCCGCGCGCATCGCGCCCGGATAGCGCGCGATCGTCAGGCCGTCGAGGTCGATGCCGGCGGCGCGCCCCGAGACGACGTCGGCGATGACGCGCGCAGTGCCTGCCGCCATCGTCCAGCCGAGCGTGCCATGGCCGGTCGCGAGGAACAGGTTCCTGATCGGCGTCGGTCCGACGACCGGCGTGCCGTCGGGCGTCATCGGCCTGAGGCCGCACCAGAACTCGGCGCGCGCGAGATCGCCGCCGCCGGGGAAGAGGTCGCCGACGACGTGCGTCAGCGTGTCCTTGCGCGCCTCGTGCAGGCGCAGCGTGTAGCCGGCGAGCTCGGCGGTGCCGCCGACGCGGATGCGATCGCCGAGGCGCGTCACCGCGACCTTGTGCGTCTCGTCCATCACGGTCGATTCGGGAGCGCCGGCGGCATCGACGATCGGCACCGTGATCGAGTAGCCCTTGACCGGATAGACCGGAATGCGGATGCCGATCGGCGCGAGCTGCAGCGGCGAATGGCTGCCGAGCGCGACGACGTAGGCGTCGGCAGTCAGCGTCCCTGCGCTGGTCGCGACGCCCTCGATGCGATCGCCGCTGCGCGCGATCGCGTGGATCGCGGTCGCGTAGCGAAACGCGACGCCGCGCTCGCCCGCGAGCGCGGCGAGGCGCTCGCTGAACTTGTAGCAGTCGCCGGTCTCGTCGCCGGGCAGCAGCAGCCCGCCGACGAACTTGTCGCGCACGCGAGCGAGCGCAGGCTCGTGGCGGATGCAGCCGTCGCGGTCGAGCAGCTCGAACGCGACGCCGCTCTTGCGCAGCACGGCGATGTCGCCGGCGCTGCCGTCGAACTGCTTCTGGGTGCGAAAGAGCTGCAGCGTTCCTCGCATGCGCTCGTCGTACGCGATTCCGGTCGCGGCGCGCAACGCGCGCAGGCAGTCGCGGCTGTATTCGGCCAGGCGCACCATCCGTGCCTTGTTGATCGCATAGCGTGCGGCGGTGCAGTTGGCGAGCGTCGCCAACGACCAGCGGATGAACGCCCAGTCGAGATGCGGGCGGATGACGAGCGGGCGATGGCGCATCAGCAGCCACTTGACCGCCTTCAGCGGCACGCCGGGGCCGGCCCACGGCGCCGAGTAGCCGGGCGAGACCTCGCCGGCGTTGGCGAAGCTCGTCTCGCGCGCAGGCCCGTCCTGGCGATCGACCACCGTGACCTCGTGGCCGGCGCCGGCGAGCTCGTAGGCGATCGTGACGCCGACGACGCCGGCGCCGAGGACGAGGACCTTCACGCCGCGGCCCGCGACCGCCAGCAGTTCACGCGGCCGTGCACTGCGGGCGGCCGGGCGCGCGTGGCGTCATGCGGGTGCGGCATCATTCGACGGTGCGCGCGATTGTGCACGCACGAGCACGAGGAGACCCGCATGGTCGACGCCATGGCCCCGATCGCCGCCGCTGCGAAGGTCGGCGCTCCGTGAGCGGAATGCCTCCCTTCGTCGCACCGGCGCAGTTCGTCGACGCCGACGCCGCGCTCGCGCGGGTTCGCGAGATCTACGCGGCGAGCGTCGAGCATCTGCGCGACGCGCTGCACGCCTACGTCGCCGGCACGGTGCCGACGAGCCGCGTCCGCGCGTGCTACCCGTTCGTGCGCGTCCACACCGACACGGTCGCGCGCGCCGACTCGCGCCTCAGCTACGGCTTCGTCGCCGGGCCGGGCACGTACGAGACGACGCTGACCCGCCCCGACCTGTTCGCGAGCTACTACCTCGACCAGTTCCATCTCCTGCTCGAGAACCACGGCGTCGCGCTCGAGATCGGCACCAGCGTGCAGCCGATCCCGGTCCACTTCTCGTTCGCCGAGCACGACCACATCGAGGGCAGCCTGAGCGCCGAGCAGCGGTTGCTGCTGCGCGACCTGTTCGACCTGCCCGACCTCGGCGCGATGGACGACGGCATCGCCAACGGCACCTACGTGCCGCGCGCCGGCGAGGCGCGCCCGCTCTCGCTCTTCACCGCCCCGCGCGTCGACTACTCGCTGCACCGCCTGCGCCACTACACCGGGACCGACCCCGAGCACTTCCAGAACTTCGTCCTCTTCACCAACTACCAGTTCTACATCGACGAGTTCGTCCGTCTCGGCCACCAGGCGATGGCGGCGGGCCCCGGCAGCGGCCAGTACGACGCCTTCGTCGAGCCCGGCAACGTCATCGAGCGCGCGCACGGCCAGCCGGCGCGGCCGGGCGACGACCTCGGCGCAGCGCCGCCGCGCCTGCCGCAGATGCCGGCGTACCACCTCGTCCGCAAGGACGGCAGCGGCATCACGATGGTCAACATCGGCGTCGGCCCGGCGAACGCGAAGACGATCACCGACCACATCGCGGTGCTGCGCCCGCACGCGTGGGTCATGCTCGGCCACTGCGCGGGGCTGCGCAACACGCAGCGGCTCGGCGACTACGTGCTCGCGCACGGCTACGTGCGCGAGGACCACGTCCTCGACGAGGACCTGCCGCTCTGGGTGCCGATCCCGGCGCTCGCCGAAGTCCAGGTCGCGCTCGAGGAAGCGGTCGCCGAGGTGACGCAGCTGAAGGGCTACGAGCTCAAGCGGATCATGCGCACCGGCACCGTCGCGAGCACCGACAACCGCAACTGGGAGCTGCTGCCGTCGCGCAACGCGCTCAGCACGCCCGAGCGCCGCTTCAGCCAGAGCCGCGCGATCGCGCTCGACATGGAGAGCGCGACGATCGCGGCGAACGGCTTTCGCTTCCGCGTCCCGTACGGAACGCTGCTCTGCGTCAGCGACAAGCCGCTGCACGGCGAGATCAAGCTGCCGGGCATGGCCGATCGGTTCTACCGCGAGCGGATCGACCAGCACCTGCGCATCGGCGTGCGCGCGATCGAGCGGCTGCGCGAGGGCGGCGTCGACCAGCTGCACAGCCGGAAGCTGCGCAGCTTCGCCGAGGTCGCGTTCCAGTAGCCGGAGCCGCGTCAGATCATCCGCAGCGGGGTCTTGCGGCGCGGCGGCGGGAACGCCCGATCGAGCGCGGCGCGCTCGGCGTCGTCGAGGACGAGGTCGTGCGCCGCCAGGTTCTCGCGCAGGTGCGCCTCGCTCGTCGCCTTCGGGATCGCCATGACCCCGGGCTGCGCGATCAGCCAGGCGAGCGCGAGCTGCGCCGCGGTCAGGCCGCGCCGCTCGGCGACCGCGGCGAGCGCCTTGTTGGCGGCGAGCGCGCCCTGGTCGATCGGCGAGTAGGCCATCGTGACGACGTCGCGCGACTGCAGCCACGGCACGAGGTCGAAGCCGGGCCCGCGCGCGCTCAGCGAGTAGTAGACCTGGTTCGTCGCGCAACGATCGCCGCCGGGAACGCGGAAGAGCTCTTCCATGTCGGCGACGTCGAAGTTGCTGACGCCCCAGCGCAGGATCTTGCCGGCGTCGACGAGCTTCTCGAGCTCCGACACGACCTCGGCGAGCGGCGTGCTGCCGCGCCAGTGCAGGAGA
>DASSRF010000033.1:0-3125 GCA_035701945.1 Caldimonas sp.
ATCTCGTTGAGCGGCCCGGTGCGGCTCGCGAGCTGGACCCCGGCCTGCAGCTCGCCGTAGCGCTTGCCCGCCGCCGGCGCCTCCCAGCGGCCGCTTTCGAGCTCGAGTCCTTCGACGAGGACGAGCTTGCTGCCGACGTGGCGCTTCGACGGCGCGTGCGCGAGCACTGCGTCGCCGGCGATCGGCGCTTCGAGCGCGATCGGCGCGAACGCGTCGATGAGCGCGTCGAGCTGCACCGGCATCCGCTTCGAGACGCGGCGCAGCGGCGCAGCGACCGAGGCGTTGCCGTCGTCGGCGAGCGCAGCATCGTCGCGCTCGCTCGCCGCGCCTGCGCTCGGCTCTTCGCGAACGACCGCAGCCGCGCGCTTCGGCCCGGCGCGCCGCGCCTGCCACGCGCCGTGCGCGATGACTCCGGCCAGAACGATGCCGCCGAGCGAAGCGAGCGCGACGGTGAGGCTGTTCAAGCGATGGCGGCCGGGCCGAGCGCCGGGCCGTTCCCGAGCCGGCCCGGGCCCCCTCGGGGGGCGGGACGACGGACGCGTCGGACCGGGGGCTCCATGTCGTCAGGCTGCCTCGGCGAGCCGCATCGCGCCGGGCATGTCGACGGTGACGATGCGCGAGACGCCCTGCTCCTGCATCGTCACGCCGATCAGCTGCTCGGCCATCTCCATGGCGATGCGGTTGTGGCTGATGAAGAGGAACTGCGTCGCCTTCGACATCTCGGTGACGAGGCTCGCGTAGCGCTCGGTGTTGGCGTCGTCGAGCGGCGCGTCGACCTCGTCGAGCAGGCAGAACGGCGCCGGGTTGAGCTGGAAGATCGCGAACACGAGCGCGATCGCAGCGAGCGCCTTCTCGCCGCCCGAGAGCAGGTGGATCGAGCTGTTCCTCTTGCCCGGCGGCTGCGCCATGACCTGCACGCCGGCGTCGAGGATCTCGTCGCCGGTCATCACGAGGCGCGCCGTGCCGCCGCCGAAGAGCGTCGGGAACATGCGGCCGAAGTGGTCGTTGACCTGGTCGAACGTCGACTGCAGGAGAGCACGCGTCTCGAGGTCGATCTTCCTGATCGCGTCCTCGAGGGTCGCCATCGCCTCGCCGAGGTCGGCGCTCTGCGCGTCGAGGAAGCTCTTGCGCTCGCGCGCCTGGCCGAGCTCCTCGAGGGCAGCGAGGTTGACGGCGCCGAGCGCCTCGATCTCGCGGTTGAGCGCGTCGATCCTGCCCTGCAATCCGGAGAGCTTGACGGCGCCCTCCTCGATCGATCGGGCGATCTGCTCGCGGTCGACTCCGGCAGCGGTCAGCTGCTCGTCGAACTGCGCCCCGCCGAGCTGCGCCGCCTGCTGCTCGAGCTGGAGCGCGCCGACCTTGTCGCGCAACGGCTGCAGCGCCTGCTCGTGGCCGAGCCGTGCCTCGTCGGCGGCGCGCAGCCGCTGCGAGAGGTCGTCGTAGAGGCTGCGCTTCTCGCCGAGCCGCTGCTCGTGGTCGAGCCGCGCCGCGACCGCGGTCTGCAGCTCGGCCTGCGCCGGCGCGTCGGTGAGCTGCGCGAGCTCGTCGGCGAGCGCGGCGTCGGCGGCGACGTTGGCCTGCAGCTGCTCGCGCGCGGTCTCCATCGCGCGCTCGAGCTCCTGCCGGCGCGCCGCCAGCGATCGCAGCTCGAACTGCGCTTCCTGCGCGCGGCGCTCGAGCGCGCGGTGCTCGTCGCGGCCGGCGTCGAGCGCCGCGCTCGCGGCGAGCATCGCCTCGTCGAGCTCGGCCTGCCGCTCCTGCGCGACGCCGAGGTCGGCGTCGAGCGCATCGAACTTCGCTTCGCCTTCGCGGCGCCGTGCCGCGAGCTCGGCGAACTCGGCGTCGAGGGCTCGGCGCTCGTCCTCGAGCTGCCCGCGGCGCTGGCTGGTCTGCTCGGCAAGCTGCGTCAAACGGACGAGCTCGACGTGCTCCCGGTGCGCGTCGGACTGCAGCCGCGCCGCCTCGCGCTGGCTTTCGGCGAGATGCGCGGCGGCATCGCTGCTCGCCGCCTCGGCGCGCACGAGGCGGCTCTTCGACTCCTCGCTGACGAGCGCCTGCGCGCGCGTCTGCCGCTCGAGGTTCTCGATCTCCTGCGCACGCGCGAGCAAGCCCGCCTGCTCGGAGTCGGGCGCGTAGAAGCTGACCGCGAACTGGCTCACCGCGTGCCCTTCGCGGGTCATGATGACCTCGCCGTGCGTCAGGCTCGAGCGCGCCGCGAGCGCGGCGTCGAAGTCGGTCGCGGTGTAGACGCCTTCGAGCCAGTCGGCGAGCAGCGCCTGCAGGCCGGCATCGCCGAGATGGAGCAGGTCGGCGAGGCGCGGCAGCGTGCGGTGCGACGGCGCGTAGCCCGCGCCGGGCGCGGTGAAGAACGCGAGCCGCGCCGGCGGCGCGTCGGCGGCGAACGCGCGCACGGTGTCGAGCCTGCCGACCTCGAGCGCGCCGAGCCGCTCGCGCAGCGCCGCCTCGAGCGCCGCCTCCCAGCCTGGCTCGATGCGGATCCGCGTCCACAAGCCGGCGAGCGAATCGAGCCCGTGCTTCGAGAGCCACGGCTTCAGCTTGTTCTCGACCTGCACCTTTTCCTGCAGCGCCTGCAGCGCGGCGAGCCGGGCACCGAGCTCGGCGTGTCGGCGCGCCTCCTCGTTGACGAGCTCCTGCAAGGCCTTGCGCTCTTCGTCGAGCGCGGGGATGCGCGTCTGCCAGTCGGCGACGACGGCGAGCGCGGCCTTGTGCTTCGCATCGGCGGCGTCCGCGGCGCGCTGCGCCTGCTCGAGCTCGCCGGGCGCGACCTGGACCAGCGACTTCTCCTCGCCGGCGAGGCGGTCGCGGCGCGCCTCGGCCTGCGTCCAGCGCTCGTCGACGCCGCGCGCCTCGGCGGCCGAGACCTGGATCTGCTGCTGCACCTCGGCGACGGCGCCGCGCTGCGTGGTGCTCTTCTCCTGCGCGTCGCGCAGCGCTGCCTCGAGCGCGGCGACGCGCTCGGCGTGACCGGCGAGCTCGGCCGCGATCGCCTCGCCGGCGCGCTCGGCGGCTTCGCTCTCGCTGCCGAGTCGCTCGTGCTCGGCGAGCGCGTCGGCTTCGCGCGTGCGCCAGCCGGCGCTCTGCGCCTCGAGGTCCGCACGCTGCTT
>DASSRF010000034.1:0-5080 GCA_035701945.1 Caldimonas sp.
GCCGTACGCGGTGCCGAGCGCGTACGAGCCGACCCCGTGGTTGTAGGTCAGCTCGATCTCGGCGTGCTCCGGATTCGAGCCGTAGCCGACGAACGCGAGCGAATAGCCCTGCTCGGGGCGCTCGGTCGTTCGCAGCAGCCGCATCCCCATGACGCGCGTGTAGAAGTCGATCGAGCGTTGCAGGTCGCCGACGCGAAGCATCGTGTGCAGGAGTCGCATGGTGGCTCAGGTCTGGTCGAAGATGAAGCAGGTCGTCGAGCCGTGAGCGTACAGCTTGCCGTCGCATCCCGTCAGCGTCGCGTCGGCAGTCGCCATTCGGCCGCCTGCGTGGATGATCCGGCTCTCGGCGCGGACGAACGGCACCTTGTCGGTGAGCGGCCGGACGATGTTGACCTTGAGCTCGGCGGTCGTGTAGGCCTTGCCCGCCGGCAGCACCGACTGCACAGCGCAGCCGAGCGCGGAGTCGAGCAGCGTCGCGGTCCAGCCGCCATGCACCGTCCCCATCGGGTTGTAGTGCGCGAACGACGGCCGGCCCTGGAAGGCGACGCGGCCGTGCTCGGCCTCGACGAGCATGAAGTCGAGCGTCTGCGTGATCGGCGGAGCCGGGATCTCGCCGGCGATCATCGCCTGGAAGACCGCGAGGCCCGACTTGCCGGCGATCTGCTCGCGCGTGGCGACGCCGTAGCGGACGCCGCGCTTGCGCCACGCGTCGTCGGCGGCTTGCCAGCGGGCGAGGAGGTCGGTGGGGGCGGCTGGCTCGGACATGGCGGCTCCGTCGGGCATCGACAAACGATTGTAGCTACAATTGTCTGATGCCCGAAGACGACCGCCGCGCTCCGCGCGGCTGCACCAACTTCAAGCTGCGCCAGCTGACGCGCCGTGTCAGCCAGCACTACGACCACGTCGTGGCCGAGTGCGGGCTGAAGACGACGCAGTATTCGCTCCTCACGCACGTCGACCGGCTCGGCCCGGTGCGGCCGAGCGATCTCGCCGCGGCGATGGCGATGGATCCTTCGACCCTGACGCGCAACCTGCAGCCGCTGGTCGAGCACGGCTGGGTGGCGATCGGCCCTGGCGCGGACGGCCGTTCGCGCCACGTCGCGCTGACCGCGAAGGGCCGCGCGAAGCGGAACGAAGCGCAGCGCGCATGGAAGCGCGCCCAGCTCGCGCTCAACGCACAGCTCGGCAGCGATCGCGTCGCCGAGCTGCACGCGCTCATCGACGATTGCCTGGCGGTGCTCGCCGCCGAACCCGAGGAGACCAGCGATGGCTGATGCCGCCCCGACCGAAGCTTCGTCGCGCGCGCCGTCGGCGATGCCGCTCTGGCTCGTCCTCGTCGCCGCCGGCGGCGTCTTCGCGGTCACGATGGGAGCGCGCCAGTCGATGGGCCTCTTTCTCGGCGTCCTCAACTCGACGACCGGCCTCGGCCTCGCGAGCATCAGCCTCGCGTTCGGCGTCGGCCAGCTGTGGTGGGGACTGACGCAGCCCGCCGCCGGCATCGTCGCCGACCGCTATGGCGCCGGTCGCGTCCTCCTCGTCGGGCTCGGCCTCGTCTGCATCGGCACCGCGCTCGTGCCGTTGATGACGACGACGCTCGGTCTCGTCTTGGCGATCGGCGTGCTCGCCGCGGGCGGTGCCGGGCTCGCGGGACCGTCGGTGCTGCTCGCCGCGACGGCGCGGCTGGCGCCGCCGGCGCGGCGCGGCATCGCGACCGGCATCGTCAACGCCGGCGGCTCGTTCGGCCAGTTCATCTTCGTCCCGATCGCCCAGGCCATCACCGCGCTCGCCGGCTGGGCGGTCGCGATCCAGAGCATGGCCGCGATCGTCCTGCTCGCGCTGCCCGCAGCGTGGGTGCTGCGCGCCAGCGCGAAACCGGCGGCGGCGACGAGTGGAACGAGTCCGAGCGCCGCTGTGCCGGCCGCGCGCGCCGAGACGACGCGCGAGGCGATCGCGCGAGCGCTGCGCACGCCGGGCTACCTCCTGCTCGGCGCCGGTTTCTTCGTCTGCGGCTTCCACGTCGCCTTCATCGCGACGCACCTGCCCGGCGTCGTCGCCGCTTGCCAGCTGCCGCCTGCGGTCGGCGCGTGGGCGCTCGCGATCGTCGGCCTCTTCAACATCGTCGGCAGCTTCGCGATCGGCTGGGCGGTCGGCCGCTGGCGGATGAAGTCGCTGCTGTCGCTGATCTACGCGACGCGCGGGATCGCGGTGCTGCTGTTCCTGTTCGCGCCGAAGACGGAAGCGGTCGTGCTGATCTTCGCGGCCGTCATCGGCGTCACGTATCTCTCGACCGTGCCGCCGACTGCCGGGCTCGTCGCCAAGTTCTTCGGCACCGCGCACATGGCGACGCTGTTCGGCTTCGTCATGCTCTCGCACCAGATCGGCGGCTTCCTCGGCGCCTGGCTCGGCGGCAAGGCGTTCGAGTGGACCGGCAGCTACGACTGGATGTGGTACGCCGACATCGTGCTCGCCGCGGGCGCGGCGCTGATCCATCTGCCGATCCGCGAAGGCCTCGTCGCGCCGCGCGTCGCGGCCGCGGCGGCGTGACCGCTACGCGGTCGGCGCCGGCGGCATCGTGTAGTTGAGCGCGAGCCGGCCGCCGTCGACGTAGACGACCTCGCCGGTCATGTAGCTCGCGGCGTCGCTGGCGAGGAACGCGCACACCGCGGCGACCTCGGCCGGGTCGCCGAGCCTGCGCAGCGGCGTGCGGCTCAGGATCCGCGCCTTCGCCTCGGCGCT
Organism: Caldimonas sp.; assembly: GCA_035701945.1. Lineage (GTDB taxonomy): Bacteria > Pseudomonadota > Gammaproteobacteria > Burkholderiales > Burkholderiaceae_C > Schlegelella_A. The sequence goes on from DASSRF010000034.1 coordinate 2,737, forward strand.
GCCGAGCACCGCCTTCTGCGCCAGCTCGGTCGCGATCGTTCCCGGCGCGACCGCGTTGACGCGGATGCCGCGGTCGGCGAGCGAAAGCGCCATTGCCCGCGTCAGCTGGTCGATGCCGCCCTTGCTCGCGTTGTAGCTCGCGATCGACGGGATCGCGGTCACGCCGTTGACCGAGCTCATGTTGACGATCGCGCCGCCGCCCGCCTTCGCCATCTCGCGCGCGACCGCCTGCGCGACCAGGAACGCGCCCTTCAGGTTGACGCCGATCACGGCGTCCCAGTCGGCTTCCTCGACGTCGAGGAACTCGGCGGCGCGAAAGATGCCGGCGTTGTTGACGAGGACGTCGACGCGGCCGAACGCGGCGAGCGTCGCCTGCAGCGCGGCGGCGACCTGCGCGCGCTGCGCGACGTCGCACGCGAACGCCGTAGTGCGTCCGCCGGCAGCGGCAAGCTCGCGCGCGAGCGATTCGGCGCCGCCCCGGTCGACGTCCCAGAGCGCCACCGCGGCGCCGCTCGTCGCGAAGAGGCGCGCACACGCGGCGCCGATTCCCTGCGCAGCGCCGGTGACGACGACGGTGCGGCCGGCGAAGTCGAAGCGGACGTCGTTCAATGCCTTCTCCTGTCGAGCCAGATGGCGAGCCCCTGTGCGTTCAGCTCGAGGTCGAGCGCGAGCAGCTCGCCGATGCGCTCGTCTGAAAGCGTCACGCCGTGCGCGCGCAGGCTCGCGAGGTGAATCGCTGCGAGGCCGCGGACGAGCTCGTCGTGGCGACCGGCGCCCGGCTTCACGGTGCGCGCGAACGCGACGACCGCGTCGAGCTGCCCGAGCAGCAGCGCGCCGAGCCGGTCGACGTCGCCGACGCGCCCGTAGTGCGTCAGCAGCATGTGCCCGGGAGCGAACGCGAGCATGCGCTCGATCGACCGGCGCAGCGCCTCGGGCTGGAACTGCACCGGAGTCGTCGTCGGCATGATCCAGGGGCCGAGCGTGGTGTCGAAGTCGCGGTACGAGAGGCCGAACGTGTCGCCGGTGAAGAACGCGCGGCTCGCCTCGTCCCAGACGCAGTGGTGGTGCATCGCGTGGCCGGGCGTGTCGAGGAAGCGCAGCGCTCTGCCGGCGAGCTCGATCGTCGTCCCGTCGCCGGTCGTGACGACGCGATCGGCGGCCACCGGGACGAGCGATCCGTACGAGCGCGCGATCTCGTCCTCGCCGTAGACGCCGGTCGCGCTGCGGATCAGGTGGCGCGGATCGACGAGGTGGCGAGCGCCGCGCCGGTGGACGACGAGGCGCGCGTTCGGCAGCTGCCGCATCAGCAGGCCGGCGCCGCCTGCGTGGTCGAGATGGACGTGCGTCGCGATGACGTAGTCGACGGCGTCGACGCCCAGGCCTGCGCCCGCGAGCGCGGCGAGCAGGCGCGGCACCGCGTCGTTGGTTCCGGTGTCGACGAACGCGGCGCGGCCGCGCTCGACGATCAGGTAGGCGGCGTCGAAGAGCGGACGGTGGAACCCGGTGTCGACGACGCGGATGCCGTTGCCGATCGCCTGGACGAAGGCCGGCTCGGCATCGACGGTGACGGCGTTGGCTCGGTTCACGCGGGGCGTCGCCTGGGCTCGGTGCATTCTAGAGAGCGAGTGCGATGCGGGGTGAACGTGGGCGGCGCACAATGGCATCAACGGCAGGCGCCGACGCGCCTCGAGGTGAATGCATGGCTTCGTTCGATCGACGTTTCGCCAGCGGCGCAGCGGCGCTCGCGCTCGCGGCGCTCGCCGCGTGCACCACCGCTCCGGGCGCATTGCCGGCCGGAACGCCGATCGCCGACGCGCGCAGGAGCTTCGGCGGCGTCTCCGGTGAATACCGGCTGCCCGACGGCGGCACGCGGCTCGAGTTCCGCCAGGGCACCTACGGCAAGCAGACCTACATGCTCGACTTCGATGCCGACGGACGGCTCGTGTCGTCGAAGCAGGTGCTGACGCCGGAGACGTTCGCGACGATCACCCCCGGGCTGACGCCCGAGCAGGTGCTGATGCGGATCGGCCACCCGGCGTACGTGTTCCCGGTCGGCTACCAGAAGCTGCAGGTCTGGAACTACCGCTTCGCCGGCCTGGAGGGCGACTGCGTGGTGTTCCAGGTCTCGATCAGCAACGTCACGGGGATCGTGAGCGACGCCGGGCCGAACACCGACCCGGCGTGCAGCCGCGGCGGCGACAAGAGCAGCTAGCGGCTGCGCGAGAGCGGCGCCGGCGAGGTCCTGCACGCGCGAAGCGCGTGCGTACCTACCTGTCGCGGCAGCGGCTCTCGGCCGCTAGGCCGGGAGCAGCTGCCGCAGCACGAACGGCAGGATGCCGCCGTG
>DASSRF010000035.1:0-4401 GCA_035701945.1 Caldimonas sp.
TCGAACAGCCACAGGCGCGCGCCGCACATGTAGACGATCCGCTCGCCGTCGCTCTGCGCCTGGCGGACGTAGCGGTCGTCGTGGTCCGTGTGGCGCCGGACCTCGCTGCCGTCGGGTCGGCACGAATAGACGTTGCCGACGCCTTCGCCGTCGCCGACGAAGTAGAGCCGCTCGCCGATCCACATCGGCGTCGTCACGTTGCCGGCGAGCGCGAGGCGGCGAAACGTGCCGCTGCCTTCGGCGTCGACCCAGATCGCGCCGGCGCGGCCGCCGCGGTAGCGCTTCCAGCGCGCGGGGTCCTCGGTGTTGCGGCCGATCGCCACGCGGCCGCCTGCGCCCCACGCGATGTGGTTGACCTGGCCGAGGCCGAGCGCGCGCGACGGGCCGCCGCCGGGCGCGACCGCGAACGCCTGGTGGTTGCGGAAGAACGGCTGTCCTTGCGTCGTGATGTAGACGATCTCGCCGGCTGCGGTCCAGCCGCGGACCTGGACGTCGGCGCCGAGCCACGTCAGCCGCCTGGCCTGGCCGCCGTCCGCGGCCATCGCGTACACCTCGGGATGCTGCTCGTCGCGGCCGACGAACGCGAGCCAGCGGCCGTCGGGCGAGAGCGCGGGAGTCGATGCTTCCGCGAGTCCGGCGGTGAGGCGGCGCGCGACGCCGCCGGCTGCGGCGACGCTCCAGAGGTCGTCGTCGGCGACGAAGACGATGCGGTCGCCGCGCAGCGTCGGCTGGCGGAGGTAGGCGGCGCGCTCGCCCGTCGCGATCTCGTGCGCCGGTGTGGTCTTGCTCGTTGCGTTCAAGGACGATCTCCGGAAAAAACGCTTGTGGCGTTCATTGCGCCGGCTCGATCCCCGCGCTCGCGAATTGCGAGCGCGCGTCCGGGCCTTGCAGTTGGCGGATCAATGCGGCCACCGCGTCGGCGCGGGCAGCGTCGGGCTGGCGAAGCCCCGGCCACGCGACCGCGACGTAGGTGGTGGTGTTCTGCAGCGGCGACGGCAGCGGCCCGACGAGACGGATGCCCTGGTCGCGAAAGAGCGCGATCTCGGTCATCGCCGCGAAGCCGAACTCGCGCGACGACGTTCCCGCGAGCAGGCGGCGCATCACCGAAGCGCCGTCGGCGACGCGGTCGGCCTTCGCATTGACCGCGTCGGCGACGCCGAGCCGCTGCAGCACCTGCTCGACGATGACGCCGGTCGATGCGCGGTTGAAGACGACGCGCTCGGCGCCCTCGAGCGCCGCCTTCAGCGACGCGGCGCTTGCGACGTCGGGAGGCTCGACGCCGCTGCGCACCGCGACGCCGACGCCGACCTTGCCGATCGGCGCGCGCGCGCCGACGTCGGCGCCGCTGGCGGCGAGATCGTCGAGCGCTGCCTGCGGCGCGACGATGACGTCGGCGACCGGAGCGGCACGCAGCGCCGCGCGCAGCGCGGGCGCCGCAGCGAACGAGATCGCGACCGTGTGTCCGCTCGCGCGCTCGAACGCGGCGAGCGCAGGCCGCATGCCGGGCTCGACCGCGCCGGCCGAGAGCACGCGCAGCTCGACCGCGCAAGCCGGCAGCGCGGTCGCCGCGAGCACGAGCGCGGCGACGACGGCACCGATCATGCGCGCGCGAGCCGCGCCAGCAGCTCGGCCTTGGCCTCGGGCCACTCGCCCGCGGTCATGCTGTACATCACGGTGTCGCGGATCGTGCCGTCGCGCCGCACCGCGTGGTGGCGGAGCACGCCGTCCTTGCGCGCGCCGAGCCGCTCGATCGCGCGCTGGCTGGCGAAGTTGAAGTTGTCGGTGCGCCAGCCGACGAGCTTCGCGCCGAGCGTCTCGAACGCGTGGCGCATCAGGAGCAGCTTCGCGCAGGCGTTGACGTGCGTGCGCTGCCGGCTCTTCGCGTACCAGGTGTAGCCGATCTCGAGGCGCTCGACCGCGGGCACGATGTCGTGGTAGCTCGACGAGCCGATCACCTCGCCGCTCGCCGCGTCGAGCACCGCGAACGCGAGCCGATGCCCCTCGGCGAAGGCCTGCAGCGCGCGCTCGATGTAGCCGCGCGTGTCGTCGGGCTCGGGGACGCTCGTGACGCGGATCGTCCACAGCTCGCCGTCGGCGGCGGCGCGACGCAGGCCGTCTTCGTGGTGGAGCGCGAGCGGCTCGAGGCGAATGCGGCCGTCGCTCAGGGTGACGGGCTGGACGGGGAGCATGGGGCTGGCGATGTTAGCTGGCGACGCTGAGCGGCCGAGGCGAAGCATCTTTGCGAACCGACACCCGGCGCGTCATCCGAATTGGGGAACGCCGGCTCGGCGGAAACCCTGCCATTCGGGAACGCCGACCTTGAGCGACACCCCCGGCGCCGACGCCCGCGCGGACGGCGCCGCCGTGCCGCTATCGGTTGTGTCGCTGCATGAAGACGAGCTTCTCGAACAGCGACACGTCCTGCTCGTTCTTCAGCAGCGCGCCGACGAGCGGCGGCACCGCGACCTTGTCGTCCTTGCTCTGCAGCGCCTCGAGCGGAATGTCCTCGGCGACGATCAGCTTCAGCCAGTCGAGCAGCTCGGACGTGCTCGGCTTCTTCTTCAGCCCGGGCAGGTTGCGCACGTCGTAGAAGCTCTTCAGCGCCGCAGCGAGCAGCTCCTTCTTGAGGTTCGGGAAGTGCACGCCGACGATCTGCTTCATCGTCTCGGCGTCGGGGAACTTGATGTAGTGGAAGAAGCAGCGGCGCAGGAACGCATCGGGCAGCTCCTTCTCGTTGTTCGACGTGATGAAGACGAGCGGCCGGTGCTTCGCCTTGACGAGCTCGCGCGTCTCGTAGACGTAGAACTCCATCCGGTCGATCTCGCGCAGCAGGTCGTTCGGGAACTCGATGTCGGCCTTGTCGATCTCGTCGATCAGGAGCACGACCGGCTCGTCGCTCGCGAACGCCTGCCAGAGGACGCCGCGGACGATGTAGTTGTGGATGTCGCGGACGCGCTCGCTGCCGTCGCTGCCGACGATCCCGGCGAGCTGGCTGTCGCGCAGGCGGCTCACCGCGTCGTACTCGTACAGGCCCTGCTGCGCCTTCGTCGTCGACTTGATGTGCCACTGCAGCAGCGGCATGCCGAGCGCGAGCGCGACTTCCTCGGCGAGCATCGTCTTGCCGGTGCCGGGCTCGCCCTTGACGAGCAGCGGGCGCTTGAGCGTCGCCGCGGCGTTGACGGCGAGCATCAGGTCGGGCGTCGCGACGTAGGTCTGGGAGCCTTGGAACTTCATCGAGAGGTGCTCTGGGGAGAGCGATTCAGTATAAGGGCGCCCCTATAATTCGCCGTTTTGCACGCTGCGAACCATCCGATGCTCGGCACCATGAACAACAAGCTCGCGAACCTCGTCGTCGCCCTGTCGTTCGGCATCGCCGCCGCCGCGGCGAGCGCCCAGGACGCCAAGCCGGGAGACGCCGCAGCGGGGCAGAAGAAGGCCGACATGTGCATCGGCTGCCACGGCATTCCGGGCTACCAGGCGAGCTTCCCCGAGGTCTACAAGGTGCCGAAGATCGCGGGGCAGAACGCGAAGTACATCGTCGCCGCGCTCAACGGCTACAAGAAGGGCGAGCGCAAGCACCCGTCGATGCGCGGCATTGCGGGCAGCCTCTCCGAGCAGGACATGGCCGATCTCGCCGCCTACTTCGAGCAGTTCGGCAAGTCCGGCGACGGCGAGCAGGCCAAGCCCGCCGCCGCTCCCGCCGAAACGCCGCCGGCCGACGTCGCCAAGCTGCTCGCGCAGGCGAACTGCGCGTCGTGCCATGGCGCGAACTTCTCGACGCCGATCGATCCTTCGTATCCGAAGCTGGCCGGCCAGTACGCCGACTATCTCTACGCAGCGCTGCGCGCGTACCAGACCGACCACAACGCGGTGATGGGCCGCAGCAACGCGATCATGATGGGCATGGCGAGGCCGTTCAAGCACGCCGAGATCAAGGCGCTGGCGCAATACATCTCGTCACTGCCCGGCGACCTCAAGACGGCCGTGCAGTCGCGCTTCCGCTGAGCGCCTCGATCGTTTTCGCGTAGCGCCGCGCGATCGCCGCGGCACCGCGGTGCCTGCCGGCGCGGATGCGCCAGCGTCCCGCGACCATCACGTCGCGCCACGGCAGCGTCGGGCTGCTGAAGACGAGCGCGTCGAGCATCTTCGTCGCGGCGATGCCGCGCAGCGCCGGATCGCCGACGTCGACGACGAGCGCGTCGGCGCGCGCTCCGGCGACGAGCCCCCATTGCCGTTGCCCCGCCGCCGCCGCGCCGCCTGCGAGCGCGCGCGCGACGTTCGATGCCGCAACGCGCATCCGTGCCGCCGCGCGGCCGCTCGTCGATGCCGGCGTCGCGATCCATTCGCTGCGCGCCGCGAGCGCCGAGCAGGTCGCCGCCTTGCGTCGGCTCGTCGACGGCG
>DASSRF010000036.1:0-9205 GCA_035701945.1 Caldimonas sp.
AAGGCGAGATCTTCAACGCCTACCACGAGGTCGCGTCGATCCGGGACAAGGACGAATTCCTGCTTCCCTTCATCGACGAGATCATGGACCCGGCGTTCGAGACCGGGACGGTCGAGAACGACCAGAAGCTGCTGAAGTCGCTGATCGTCTTCGCGTGCCTGATGGAAGGGCTCTTCTTCTACGTCGGCTTCACCCAGATCCTGGCGCTCGGCCGGCAGAACAAGATGACCGGCGCCGCCGAGCAGTACCAGTACATCCTGCGCGACGAGTCGATGCACTGCAACTTCGGCATCGACCTCATCAACCAGATCAAGGCCGAGAACCCGCACCTGTGGACGGCGGAGTTCAAGGCCGAGATCCGCGAGCTGTTCGAGAGGGCGGTCGCCCTCGAGTACCGCTACGCGGAAGACACCATGCCGCGCGGCGTGCTCGGCATGAACGCGTCCATGTTCAAGGGCTACCTGCGCTACATCGCCAACCGGCGCGCGGTGCAGATCGGCCTGCCGGAGCTCTTCCCGAACGAGGAAAACCCGTTCCCGTGGATGAGCGAGATGATCGACCTGAAAAAGGAGCGCAACTTTTTCGAGACCCGCGTCATCGACTACCAGACTGGTGGTGCGCTGTCGTGGGAGTAGACGCCGTCGCGCGACATCGCGTCGGCAGGTGAGAGATCAAGATTCGCGGGAACAGAGCGGCGCCCACGAGCGCGGCCGGCCCGCACCAGGATTCATCGGACTGGGGCGCCCCTCCTGGGCAGTTCACGGGCGATGAATAGCCGCCGGCAGACGACGCGTCGAAAGCCGGTGGTTCCATGTCAACTTGATCAAGGAGAAACGTGATGGCAACTGCGAAGAAGGCCGCTCGGAAATCGACGGCGAAGAAGGCTGCGAAGAAGTCGATGGGCGCCAAGAAGACCGGCGCCAAGCGCGCGGCCAAGAAGACCGGCGCGAAGCGCGCGGCCAAGAAGACCGGCGCCAAGAAGGCTGCCAAGAAGACCGCGCGCCGCGGTGCCAAGAAGTCGGCCAAGAAGGCCGCCAAGAAGGGCGGCGCCAAGAAGGCCGCCAAAAAGTCCGGTGCCAGAAGACGCGTCGCCCGAAAGGCTGGCGGTGCCAAGAAGGCCGCCAAGAAGGCGTCAGGCAAGAAGTCGGCTCGAAAGGCCCCTGCCAAGAAGGCTGCTTCGTCGATGGGCTCCGCGCCCAGCGCCGCTCCCGCGGCACCAGCGAAGACGGCCCTGAGCCCGCAAGCGGCGTGGCCGTTCCCGACGGGCAGCAAGCCCTGAGGAGACGCTTCGTCGTCACAGCCCGGCCCCGGCCGGGCTTTTTGTTGCCTTGATCGCGCGACCGCGACGCGTACAAAAAAGCCGCCGATGTCGGCGGCTCGATCTGCGCTGACGCTCGTCAGTCGGGAAGGATCTGGGTGTCGGCGAAGCCGTGCGCCTGCGCAGCGACGACCGGCACGCCCATGTCGGCGATCTCGGCACGCGCGCGCTCGCGCTCGGCGGAACGGACAGCCTCTTCGAGCTGCGCCGCCCGACGCTTCGCGGCCTCGAGCTCGGCGGCGGCCTGCTGGTGCACCTCGAGCTCGGCCTTGAGAAGGCCGATCTGCTGACGCGCCTGCACGGTCTGCTGTTGCGAGAAGAGTCGACCTTTCTCGCTCTTCTGCAGCCGGTGCGCGGCGGCCGCGAGCTTGCGCCCGTACCACCAGCGGCAGCCGGCCCACATGACGACGGAAGCGACGGCGATCGCGATCGGGATCGCCACCGCGAGCACGCCGGCTTGACGGATGTCCATGACAGGTGTCTTCGGCGGAAGCTTCTTGTAACTTGAGGCTCAGGCGTCGACGAACGTGCGATCCAGCACATGATTCTGGCCGCCGCGGCTCGCGATCTTGAGCGCGCCGAGACGGTTGCCGAGGCGGGCGCAGTCGGCCAACGACCAGCCGCGCTCGAGGCCGTACAGCAAGGCAGCGCGGAACGCGTCGCCGCAGCCGGTCGGATCGACGATCTCGGTGGCGACGACGCCGGGAATCGCGGTGCGGGCTCCCTGCTGCCACAGCTCGCAGCCTTGCGCGCCGAGCGTGACGACGACGCCGCGCAGGTGCGATCGCGACATCTCCTCGATCGACCGTCCGGTGCGCTCGACCAGCATCTGCGCCTCGTAGTCGTTGACCGCGACCCAGCTCGCACGGTCGACGAACGCGCGCAGCTCTTCGCCGTCGAACATCGGCAGACCCTGGCCGGGATCGAAGATGAACGGGATCTTCGCGGCGGCGAGCTGGGCCGCGTGCTCGAGCATCGCGGTGCGGCCGTCGGGCGCGACGATGCCGATCTTGAGCGCGGCATCGGGCGGCACCGCCGTCTCGTGCGCCCATTGCATCGCACCGGGGTGGAACGCGGTGATCTGGTTGTTGTCCTGGTCGGTGATGATGAACGCCTGCGCGGTGTACGACTCGGCGACGGTGCGGACGTGCTCGGTCGTCGCGCCCCACGACTCGAGGCGCGCGCGGTAGTCGTCGCCGTCGAGGCCGAGCGCCGCGACGACGACCGGCTCGCCGCCGAGCGCAGCCAGGTTGTACGCGATGTTGCCGGCGCAGCCGCCGAACTCGCGCCTGAGCGTCGGCACCAGGAACGAGACGTTGAGCACGTGCAGCTGGTTGGGCAGGATCTGCTCGGCGAAGCGACCGCCGAAGTTGGCGATGCTGTCGTAGGCGAGCGATCCACAGACGAGGGCGGCCATGCGTTCTCCGTTCGGAAGTGATGCGGCGCGCCCAGGCGCGCGCGAGGTTCAGGGATAGAAGATCTCGACGGTGTAGCCGACGACTCCGACCGGGCCGGCGGTGAGCAGCACCTGCAATCCCGCTTCGGCGTTGGGCTGCAGGATCTCGGCGGCATCGAGGTCGCGCGGCGCGAGCACGCGGCGCGCGACGAGCCGCCCGGTCGCGTCGGTCAGCGCGAGGTCGATCGACGGCGTCGTCACTGGAACGGCGCTCCGGCTCTTCAGCGTCACCGAGAGCACGAACGTATCGGGCGCCGGCGCCCGCGTCAGCGCGGTGCTCTCGACGACGACGTCCTCGATGCGACGCGGTGCCTCGATCCGGCAGCCGGCGATGCGGCACCACGAGAGCACGAGTCCGCGCAGCGACGGCGAGCGCGCCGCGATGGCGTCGCGATCGTGGTGCACGACCTGCAGCGCGAGCACTCCGGCGGCGATGACCGCGGTGACGGCGAGCACCGCCCGCACCTTGCGGCTGTGCCAGCGCGCGCGCCGGTCGGCACGGCGAACGAACTCAGGATGCGACGCGCTCTCGAGCGGCAGCGCGCCGGCGTCGGTCGACGGCAGGACGTCGAGCTCGGCCTCTGCTTCGGGTGGCGGGTTGTCGGGGAACAGGTCGGAGTCGAAGCGCGCGTCGGAAAACTCGACGCGGTCGCGGCCGCCGAGCTCGACCGCAGGCTTGGGCTTGGGATGCTCGGTGCGCTTGCGCGGGCCGAACAGGCGAGCGTCGATCGGGTCGGCGAGCAGCTCGCCGAGGTCGGTCGCCGGTTCGTCGCCGCCGCTCGGCTCGGCTGCGCCGGCGATTTCCTCGAACGCGTTCGCCGTCGGCGGCGAGCGCCGCGCTGTGCGCCTGGCGGCGATCGCCGCGTCGTCCGGCGGCGGGTAGCGCAGCGTCTTTTCGAACTGCTCCTTGCGCGCCGGCGGCTCCTCGACCGCGCTCGGAGGGGCGGCTGAGGCCGCCGTGGCGTCGTCGTCGGACGCGAGATCGTCGTGCTCCTGCCAGTCGCTCGGCACGTCGCGGCCGAGGTCGAACAGTCCCTCGAGCGCGTTGAAGACCGCGTTGCAGCGACCGCAGCGCACCCAGCCTTCGGAGACCTTGAGCTGGTCCTGGACGATCCGAAACGCCGTTCCGCAGGTGCTGCAGCGCGTCGCCAGACTCATCGCGAAATCATGCCATGCGCGACTTCGCCGTTCGTCGGCCGGCGAGCAGCACCCAGCCTTCGTCGTGCGCGACCGCGTCGAGCGCGAGCCACGGCGCGTACGCCGCTCGCAACGCATCGGTCTGACGATCCAGGATGCCGGAGAGGACGAGCGCGCCGCCGTCGTCGACCAGCGCGGCGAGCGCCGGCGCGAGCAATTCGAGCGGCGCGGCGAGGATGTTGGCGACGACGAGCGCGTAGCGGCCGGCGACGATGTCGGGAGCGCCGACGCGGACGACGACGCCGTTGGCGAGCGCGTTCGCGCGCGTCGTCTCGACCGCCGCCGGATCGACGTCGACGGCGTCGACCTCGCCGGCGCCGAAGCGGGACGCCGCGATCGCGAGCACTCCGGACCCGCAACCGTAATCGAGCGCGCGCGGCCAGGCGATCGTGGCGACGTCGCCGTTTTCCGCGATCCAGCGCAGGCACATCCGAGTCGTCGGATGCGTTCCGGTGCCGAACGCGCGGCCGGGGTCGAGCCGGATCACGTGGCGTGCCTCGGCCGGGACCTCGCTCCACGTCGGCACGACCCAGAAGCCGTCGGCGATGCGGCACGGCCCGAACTGCGCCTGCGTCAGGCGCACCCAGTCCTCGTCTTCGACCGGCGCGATCGCGACGACGTGGACGTCGCCCGGGCCGCGTGAGGCGACCGCCGCGGCGGCTGCGGTCGCCTGCGCCTCGTCGGCGAAGAGCGCGGTGACGCGGGCGTGCGCCCACGTGCTGCCGGCGGCGACGCCGGGCTCGTCGAACACCGGCTGCTCGGCGTCGCTGCCGGCATCGGCGTCCTCGATCGACACCGCAAGCGAATCGAGCTCGTCGGCGAGCAGGTCGCTCAACGCGTCGACCGCGGCAGCGGGGGCGAGAAGCGCGAGCGCATGCATCGGCAGCAAGGGATGCTCTGCACCCTATCGCTTGTGTTGGTCGAGCCAGCCTTCCAGGTAGTGGATGCTCGTTCCGCCCTCGACGAACTTGGCGTCGACCATCAGCTCGCGGTGCAGCGGAATGTTGGTCTGGATGCCTTCGACGACGGTTTCCGAGAGGGCAGTGCGCATCCGCGCCAGCGCCTGCTCGCGGTCGTCGCCGTGGACGATGATCTTGCCGATCATCGAGTCGTAGTTCGGCGGGACGACGTAGTTGGTGTAGGCGTGCGAGTCGACGCGGACGCCCGGGCCGCCGGGCGGATGCCACATCGTCACGCGGCCGGGCGACGGCGTGAACTTGAACGGATCCTCGGCGTTGATGCGGCACTCGATCGCGTGGCCGCGGCACGCGATCGCGCGCTGCGGGAACGGCAGCTTCTCGCCGGCGGCGATCCTGATCTGCATCTGGACGATGTCGATCCCGGTCACCCACTCGGTCACCGGATGCTCGACCTGGACGCGCGTATTCATCTCGATGAAGAAGAACTCGTTGTTCTCGTACAGGAACTCGAAGGTGCCTGCGCCGCGGTAGTTGATCTTCTTGCACGCGGCGACGCAGCGCTCGCCGATCTTCTCGATGACGCGGCGCTGGATGCCCGGCGCCGGCGCCTCCTCGATGATCTTCTGGTGGCGGCGCTGCATCGAGCAGTCGCGCTCGCCGAGCCAGACCGCGTTCTTGTGGGTGTCGGCGAGGACCTGGATCTCGACGTGGCGCGGGTTCTGGAGGAACTTCTCCATGTAGACCGCGGGATTGGCGAACGCCGCACCGGCCTCGGCGCGCGTCATCTGCACTGCCGAGACGAGCGCCGCCTCGGTGTGGACGACGCGCATGCCGCGGCCGCCGCCGCCGCCCGCGGCCTTGATGATCACCGGGTAGCCGATCGCGCGCGCCGCCTTGATCGCCTCCTTCGGATCCTCCGGCAGCGCGCCGTCCGATCCGGGGACGCACGGCACGCCCGACTTGATCATCGCCTGCTTGGCCGAGACCTTGTCGCCCATGACCCGGATCGCCTCCGGCGTCGGGCCGATGAAGGTGAAGCCGCTCTTCTCGACGCGCTCGGCGAAGTCGGCGCTTTCGGAGAGGAATCCGTACCCGGGATGGATCGCCTCGGCGTCGGTGACCTCCGCGGTCGCGATGATCGCGGGCATGTTGAGATAGCTCTGTGCCGACGCCGCCGGGCCGATGCAGACCGCCTCGTCGGCGAGCTTGACGTACTTGGCGTCGCGGTCGGCCTCGGAATAGACGACGACCGACTTGACGCCGAGCTCGCGGCACGCGCGCTGGATCCGCAGCGCGATCTCGCCACGGTTGGCAATGAGGATCTTCTTGAACATCAGCCGGAAACCCGGCCGATGGCGTCGAGGTCGCGCCTCATTCGATCACGAAGAGCGGCTGGCCGAACTCGACCGCCTCGCCGTTCTCGCACAGGATCTCGCGGATCGTTCCGGCGGCGTCCGCCTCGATCTCGTTCATGATCTTCATCGCTTCGATGATGCAGATCGGCTCGCCGAGCTTGACGACGCTGCCGACCTCGACGAACGGGGCGGCGCCGGGGCTCGCCGAGCGATAGAAGGTGCCGACCATCGGCGACTTGACGACGTTGCCGGTCGGCGCCTGCGGTTGTGCCTCGGCGGTTTCGCGCTGGGCGGGAGCGGCCGCCGGCAACGCGACCACCTGCGCTGCCGGCGCCGCGGCAGCGACGGCGCCGGCGGGCGCGCCGGTCGGCGTCTTGACGATCCGGACCTTGCCGTCGGCTTCGGCGATCTCGAGCTCGGAAATGTTCGATTCCGACACGAGGTCGATCAGCGTCTTCAGTTTGCGGAGGTCCATCGAGCCTTTCGAGCCCGCGCGTGAGGGCGCAAGAAGCCGCGCATTCTAGGCCGTTCGGCGCCGGTTCCTCGCAAATGGCGCCGGAGGGGCGATCAACGGACGGTTCGGGCCCAATCGTCGAGCAGCCGCGCGTCGACCGCGCCGAGATGGCCCTGTGCGCGCTTGCCGGCGGAATCGAACACCGCGGTGAACGGCAGGCCGCCGTTGCGGTTGCCGAGCTGGCGCGACAGCTCGAGGCCGATGCCGCCGGCGATCGCGACCGGAACGCGCAGCGTCCGCTCGGCGATGAAGCGCCGCACCGGGTCGGGCTGGTCGATCGCGAGCGCGAGCACCTGCCAGCGGTCGGCTGCGCGCTCGCGCGCGAAGCGGTCGAGGACCGGCATCTCGACCACGCACGGACCGCACCAGGTCGCCCAGAAGTTGAGCAGCAAGGGCTTGCCGCGCAATGCCGACATCGCGACGGCGTTGCCGTCGACGTCGCGAAAGGCGAGCGACCAGACGTCGAGCTCTGCCGCCGGCTCGTCAACGTCGTCGTCGGCGTGCCGCGCCCGCCACCAGCGCATCCCGCCGCCGGCGCCAGCGGCGACGAACGCAGCGGCAGCGAGCGTCGCGACCGAGCGGCGGCGGTTCAAGCGTCGCTCCCGAGCTGGCGCAGCGCCGCGAGGTCGCCGCGGTCGCTGCGGCCGCGGGCGTCGCGGTGCAACGCGCCGCGCAGGTCGTCGTAGTCGCGCACCGTCAGCGCGACGCGCACCGGCGTGCCGAGCACCGGGCTCGGAACGTGGAAGGTCAGCACGTCGAACGAACGGCCGCGCGGGCCGTCGACGCTCGAGACGTCGTAGTCGACGTGCTTGTCGATCAGCGCGATCTCGGCCGACTTCGAGTCGTCGCAGAAGAGATCGATCGAGATCCTGCTCAGCTTCGTCGCGGTGCCGCGCCAGACCGCCCCGGCGAGGTGCGGCCGGAACGCGGCGAGGCGTTCCATCCAGACCGCGGCGATGCGGCGCAGCTCGGCGAGCTCGGCCGGCTGGGTGTCGGCGTGGAAGAGGTCGAGGTAGGTGCGGACTTCGTCCTCGACGTCGTCGTTGCCCGGCAGTTCGCGGCTGCGCGCGTCGACGCCGAGGTCGCGCGCGGCGCGCCGCTTGGCGGCGCCGTACTCGAGGCCTTCCTCGACGATCAGCCGCGCCGCGGCGACGGCGATCGCTGCGCTCTGCGACCCTGCCATGCGGCGATTCTAGGGAGCGCGGCCGCAGCCGATTGCGCCTGCGGGCTTACGGCAGTTCGACCTGGCCCATGCGCGCAGCGATCGTCGCCGCGCGGCCGACGACGTAGGGCGACTGCGGCCGCTTCTCGAAGCGCTTGGGCGCCGGCAGCAGGACCGCGAGCTGCGCCGCCTGCTGCGCGCCGAGCCGGCCCGCCGGCACGCCGAAGTAGCGCTCGGCCGCGGCCTCGGCGCCGAACACGCCTTCGCCCCATTCGACGGCGTTGAGATAGATCTCGAGGATGCGGCGCTTGCCGAGGATCGCCTCGAGCGCGTAAGAGAGGACGAGCTCCTGGCCCTTGCGGACGAAGTTGCGCTCGCCGCTCAGGAACAGGTTCTTCGCGAGCTGCTGGGTGATCGTCGAGCCGCCGACGATCTTCGGTGCGCGCGTCGGCCTCGCCGCGGCCGCGCCCTTCGCGGCGTCGCGCTGCGCCGCGCGCTCGGCGATCGTCTCGGCGCGCTCGTTCTTCGCCAACGCCTTCTCGAGCGCGTCCCACTCGACGCCGCTGTGCTCGACGAAGCCGCTGTCCTCGGAGGCGATCACGGCGCGCTTGAGCGCCGGCGACAGCGCCGGGTAGTCGAGCCACTGCTGGCGCCAGCGCAGCGGCCGCGGCTCGCGCAGCAGCCGCCACGCTTCGGAGCGCTGGAACGTCGTCGACTCCGGGTCGACGACCGCCATGCACGCGATCCTGAGCAGGAAATAGAGCTGCAGCGCGATCGCGCAGACGACGACGAGGACGAGAAAGTTGCGCAGCGAGCGCCCGCGCGTCGAGCTCATGCCGAAGCGATCCGCTCGCGCAGCGCCCGCAGCACCGGCGCGGTTTCCGGCGCGACGCCGCGCCAGAAGAAGAACGACTCGGCGGCCTGCTCGACGAGCATGCCGAGGCCGTCGCGGCCGACCGCGCCGTGCGCCGCCGCCCAGTCGAGGAACGGCCGCGCCGCGGCGCCGTACATCATGTCGATCGCCAGCGTGCCGCGCTTGAGGACGCTCGCGTCGACCGGGACCGCGGCGCCCGCGACGCTGCTCGCGGTCGCGTTGACGACGACATCGAACGCCGTGCCGCAATCGGCGAGCGAGGTCGCAGCGACGCGCGCCGGCACGACGCCGCCGAGCGCCTGGACGTGGCGCGCGACGAGCTCGCGCGCGCGCGCGACGGTGCGGTTGGCGACGACGACCTCGCTCGCGCCGCTCGCGAGCAGCGGTCCGAGCGCGCCGGCGGCGCCGC
>DASSRF010000037.1:0-21352 GCA_035701945.1 Caldimonas sp.
GAGCATCGTCGCGAACGGGTCCCAGTCGTAGCAGCCGAACGAGCACGTCGCGAGCTCGCCGTGCGGCAGCGTCTTCAGGAAGCGGACGACCCCCTCGAGCGCGATCGTCGAGTTGACGAAGAGCGCGCGCGGCAGGCCGCCGAGGCGCGCGTGCAGGCGCGCGATCGCCGCCTCGGCGAGGTCGGCCTCGTAGCCGCAGGCGTCGATCTGGCTCGGGTCGAGCGCGCCGAGGCGCGCGCGCACGACGTCGCTGAAGCCGTCGATGCGGCGCCGCGTCGCGTTGTCGGTCGCGACGCCGCCGAGGAAGTAGGGCCGGTTGCGGCGCGCCGCGCGCTGCGGCCGCGAGCGGTCGAGGAGGCCCTGCGTGAGCTGCTGCGCGCCCCAGAAGTTGTCGCTGACGACCGACATCGCGCGCGTTCCCGGCAGGTCGACGTTGACGTGGGCGACGCCGTGGTGACGGCAGACGTCGCTGATCGCGTCGGGGTCGGTCGCGCCGGCGACGACGAGCGACTCGACGCGGTACGAGATCAGCGTGCGCGCGGTCTCGAGCTCGAGCGACGGATCGCGCAGCGTGCTGACGACGATGGGGTAGCGGTGCCGTTCGCGCGCGAGCTTCTCGAACGCCTGCGACATTCCGCTGAAGAAGCGGTTGTCGTGCAGCGGGATGATCATCCCGATCAGGCCCGAGCGCCGCGTGCGCAGGCCGCTCGCCTGGCGGTTGACGGTGAAGGTGTGGTGCGCCGCGAGCGCGCGGATGCGCTCGGCGGTCTCGTCGGCGATGCGCCGCGCGCGCCAGTTGCCGCTCAGCACTGCGCTGACGGTCGACGCCGAGACGCCGGCGAGCGCGGCGAGGTCGTAGATCGTCGACTTGCGCGAGCTCACGGGGGCGCCTCGTCAGGGTAAGCCTGAGACCGGTCGGCGACCGGATTTCCTAGAATGTAGCGCAATCGATTGTGCAAAAGCGAGGTTGTCATGCAGCTCGCCAAGTCCGCCACCGACATGCAGGCCGTGATGTGCCACGCGCCGCGCGACTACCGCCTCGAGCGCGCGCCGCGCCCGCTGGCCGGCGCCGACGAGCTCGTCATCGCGATCAGCGCCTGCGGCATCTGCGCGAGCGACTGCAAGTGCCACTCGGGCGCGGCGATGTTCTGGGGCGGCAACGGCCAGCCGGCGTGGGTCAAGGCGCCGGTGATTCCCGGCCACGAGTTCTACGGCCGCGTCGTCGAGCTCGGCCCGGGCGCCGCCGAGCACTTCGGCGTCGCGCTCGGCGAGCGCGTCATCGCCGAGCAGATCGTGCCGTGCGACAAGTGCCGCTACTGCACGAGCGGCCAGTACTGGATGTGCGAGGTGCACGACATCTTCGGCTTCCAGCGCGTCGTCGCCGACGGCGGGATGGCCGAGTTCATGCGCGTGCCGAAGACGGCGCGCGTGCACAGGATCCCCGAGAGCCTGTCGCTCGAGGACGCCGCGCTGATCGAGCCGATGTCGTGCGCGATCCACGCCGTCAACCGCGGCGACATCCAGCTCGACGACGCCGTCGTCATCGCCGGCGCCGGCCCGCTGGGCCTCTCGATGGTGCAGGTCGCGCACCTGAAGACGCCGAGAAAGCTCGTCGTCGTCGACCCGGTGCCGGAGCGGCGCGCGCTCGCGACGGCGTTCGGCGCCGACGTGACGATCGACCCAACCACCGAGGACGCGGCCGCGATCGTCAAGGGACTCACCGGCGGCTACGGCTGCGACGTCTACATCGAGACGACCGGCGCGCCGGTCGGCGTCACGCAGGGCCTGGCGATGATCCGCAAGCTCGGCCGCTTCGTCGAGTTCAGCGTCTTCGGCAAGGACACCGCCGTCGACTGGTCGATCATCGGCGACCGCAAGGAGCTCGACGTCCGCGGCGCGCACCTGGGGCCGTACTGCTACCCGATCGCGATCGACCTGTTCGCGCGCGGCCTCGTCACCTCGCGCGGCATCGTCACCCACGACTTCCCGCTCGAGGAATGGGAGCGCGCGTTCGCGCTCGCCAACTCGCTCGACTCGATCAAGGTGCTGCTCAAGCCCGAAGGCGCGCGTCCATGAGTGGTGGCGCCGCCGCGGTCCACGTCATCGGCGTCGACATCGGCACGCAGAGCACGAAGGCCGTGCTCGTCAGCGCGGCGGGCGCGATCGTCGCGCAGGCGTCGCGGCCGTATCCGGTCGAGACGCCGCAGGCGCTCTGGGCCGAGCAGCGCGCCGAGACGTGGCTCGATGCGGTCGCGCAGTGCATCGGCGCGGTCGTCGCCCAGGCCGCGGTGGCGAAGGAATCGATCGCGGGCCTGTGCGTCAGCTCGCTCTACGGCGGCTCGGGCGTGCCGATCGATGCCGACGGCAAGCCGACGCACGCCTGCCTGATCTGGATGGACCGGCGCGCGCAGGACGAGGTCGAGTGGGTGCGCCGCAGCGTCGACCTCGATCGCCTCTACGACGTCACCGGCAACGGCGTCGACAGCTACTACGGCTACACCAAGATGCTGTGGCTGCGCGAGAAGCGCCCCGACGTCTGGCAGCGCACGCGCGCGTTCCTGCCGCCGAACAGCTACGTCGCGCTGCAGCTCACCGGCGAGGTCGCGGTCGATCACAGCTCGGCGGGCAACATCGGCGGCATCTACGACGTCGCGCGGCGCGGCTGGTCGGCCGAGCTGCTCGACGCGCTCGGCATCCCGCGCGCGATGCTTCCCGAGCGCCTCGTCGATTCGAGCGACGTCGTCGGCGGGCTGCGCGGCGAGTGGGCCGAGCGGCTCGGCCTCGTCGCCGGGCTGCCGGTGATCGCCGGCGGCGTCGACGCCGCGGTCGCGACGTTCGCCGCCGGCGCGAGCCGCGCGGGCAACCACGTCGCGATGATCGGCACGAGCATGTGCTGGGGAACGATCCGCCAGCGCGTCGATGCGCGCCACGGCCTCATCAGCATGCCGCACGTCGTCAACGGCAGGAAGGATCTCTACGTCTTCGGCGGCGCGATCACCGCCGGCGCTTCGGTGACGTGGTTTCGCGAGACGTTCTGCCAGGCCGAGATCGCCGCCGGTGCCGCCCAGGGAATCGATCCGCACGTCCTGCTCGAGCGGCAGGCGAGCGAGGTTCCGCCGGGCGCGCGCGGCGTGCTCTTCCTGCCCTACCTGATGGGCGAGCGCAGCCCGATCTGGGACGCGCAGGCGAGCGGCGCCTTCGTCGGCCTCGGCCTGCACCACGGCCGCGCCGAGCTCTATCGCGCCGTCCTCGAGGGCGTGAGCCTCGCGCTGCGCCACAACATCGAGACCGGCGCGCGAAGCGGCGATGCGCTCGACGACGAGCTCACCGTCGTCGGCGGCGCGGCGCGCTCCGGGCTCTGGCTGCAGATCATCGCCGACGTCACCGGCCGTCCGGTCTGGAGCAGCGACGACGACGCCGAAGCGAGCCTCGGCGCGGCGATGCTCGCCGCGCTCGGCAGCGGCGTCGCCGACCTCGACGCGCTCGGCGGCTGGGTCCACCGCAGCGAGCGCGCGCGGCCCGACGCCGACGCGCGCGCTCGCTACGACCGAACGTATGCGCAGTACGTCGCTGCCTATCCGGCGCTGAAGCCGATGATGCACGCGCTGCGCGATTGAGCTGTCCCGACATGACCGATCCGACCGCCACCCCCGCTGCAGCCGACGCCGTCTTCGAAGGCACGATCGGCACGACCTGGCAGGAGTCGACGCCGTGGTGGCCCGACGCGGTCCGCCCGCGCGAAGGCGCGCCCAACATCGTCGTCGTCCTCTTCGACGACGTCGGCTTCGGCAGCTTCGGCAGCTACGGCGCCGAGATCGCGACGCCGACGATGGACGCGCTCGCGAGCGAGGGCATCCGCTACAACAACTTCCACGTCACGCCGCTCTGCTCGCCGACGCGCGCGTCGCTGCTGACCGGGCGCAACCACCACAGCGTCGGCATGTCGTTCCTCGCCAATGCGGACAGCGGCTTTCCCGGCCAGCGCGGCCACGTGACCAGGCAGGCGGCGACGCTCGCCGAGATGCTGAAGGCGGCCGGCTACAACACGATGTGCGTCGGCAAGTGGCACCTCGCGCCGATCGACCAGACGAGCGCCGCCGGACCGTACGACCAGTGGCCGCTCGGCCGCGGCTTCGAGCGCTACTACGGCTTCCTCGACGCGCTGACCGACCACTTCTATCCCGACCTCGTCCACGACAACCACCGCGTCGACCCGCCGAAGTCGCCCGAGGAGGGCTACCACCTCACCGAGGACCTGATCGACCACGCGATCGCGTTCGTCCGCGACCAGGTCTCGGCGGCGGGCGAGAAGCCGTTCTTCGCCTACCTCGCGTTCGGCGCCGCGCACTGCCCGCACCAGGCGCCGCAGGCGTTCCTCGACAAGTACCGCGGCGCCTACGACGAGGGCTGGGACGTCATCCGCGAGCGGCGCTTCAAGCGCCAGCTCGAGCTCGGCATCGTGCCGCAGGGAACGACGCTCGCGCCGCGCAACGACACCGTCGTTCCGTGGGACACGCTCTCGGCCGACGAGAAGAAGGTGTCGGCGCGGCTGCAGGAAGCGTTCGCGGCGATGGTCGACCACACCGACCACGAGCTCGGCCGCTTCGTCGACTACCTGAAGTCGATCGACCGATTCGACAACACGATCTTCGTCGTCCTCGCCGACAACGGAGCCAGCCAGGAAGGCGGTCCGGGCGGCTCGACCAACATCGTCGCCTACGAGAACGGCCATCAGCCCGACCTCGCGTTCAACCTGGCGCGCCTCGAGCAGATCGGCGGCCCGCGCAGCCAGACCAACTATCCGCACGGCTGGGCGCAGGTCGGCAACACGCCGCTGCGCCGCTACAAGCAGAACACGCACGCCGGCGGCGTGCGCGCGCCGCTCATCGTCTCGTGGCGCGACGGCCTCGCCGCGCGCGGCGAGATCCGCGGCCAGTTCCACCACGTCATCGACATCGTGCCGACGCTGCTCGACCTCGCCGGCGTCGCCGCGCCGCAGGTGCACCAGGGCGTGCCGCAGCTGCCGATCCACGGCACGAGCATGCGCTACTCGTTCGCCGACGCGAAGGCGCCGAGCGAGCGGCAGACGCAGTACTTCGAGATGTTCACGCACCGCGCGCTCTGGCACGAGGGCTGGAAGGCGGTGTCGTTCCACCGTCGCGGCGGCCGCTACGACGACGACACGTGGGAGCTCTACCACCTCGACAGCGACTTCTCCGAGTGCAACGACCTCGCCGCGCGGGAGCCCGAGCGCTTGCGCCGCATGATCGACCGCTGGTGGGCCGAGGCCGGCCGCTTCGGCGTGCTGCCGCTCGACGACCGCGGCTTCACCGAGCGCGCGGTGCGCTACCAGACGCCGGGCTCGCCGCGGCTGCGCACGCGGCTCGTCCTCTATCCGGGAATGGCGCGCATCCCGAGCGGCGCTGCGCCGCTGCTGGTCGAGCGCTCGTTTCGGATCGTCGGCCGGCTCGCACCGACCGGCGCCGCGCCCGAAGGCGTCGTCGTCTCGCTCGGCGACCTGAGCGGCGGCTTCACGCTCTTCGTGCAACGCGGCCGGCTGATCTTCGAATACAACGACGAGGGCACGCCGTACCGCGTCGAGAGCGCCGCGGGCGCGGTCACCGCGGCGGCGCGCACGCTCGAGTTCGCGTTCGTCCGCGGCGAAGGGCTCGGCGGCACCGGGACCGTGAGCGTCGACGGCGTCGTCGTCGGCGAGGCGGCGATCCCGCGCACCGCGCAGTGGTTCATCTCGTGGTCGGCGCTCGACGTCGGCCGCGACTCGCTGTCGCGCGTCAGCGATGCCTACGCCGATGCGTTCCCGTTCACGCCGGGCGCGCTGCAGCGCGTCGAGTTCGAGCTCGAGCCGCGCCGCAACGCGGTCGACCACGAAGCGATCGACTAGTCAAAGGGCCTAGCGAACATGGCCGCGACCGCGACCGCGCACTGGTTCGCCGCCGCCCCCGGCGCCGACCGCACGCTGCCGTTCTGGCGGCGCGAGCCGGGCCGCGCGCAGTGGCTCGCGATCGCGTTCGCTTCGCTCGCAGCGCTGCTCTTCGCGTGGTGGGCGCTGACGCGGCCCGACGGCCTCGTGTCGCCGCTCTTCCTGCCGCCGCCGTCGGAGGTGTGGGAAGCGTTCGTCCGCCTGCTCAAGCGCCCCTACCTCGGCAGCACGCTCGGCCAGCACGTCGGCGCGAGCCTCGGCATCGTGCTCGGCGGCTGGCTCCTCGCCGGCGCCGTCGGCCTGCCGCTCGGCATCGCGATGGGCTGGTGGCCCAAGGTGCGCTGGCTCGCGTTTCCGGTCTTCCAGATCCTTCGCCCGGTGCCGCCGCTGGCGTGGATCCCGCTCGCGATCCTCTGGCTCGGCATCGGCGACGCGGCGCGCATCTTCGTCGTCTTCATCGCCGCGATCGTGCCGTGGGTGATGAACTCGATGCAGGCGGTCGATTCGATCGACGGTCTCCTGATCCGCGCAGCGATGACGCTCGGCGCGAACGACCGCCAGATCCTCGCGCGCGTCGTCTGCCGCACCGCGCTGCCGACGCTCGTCGCCGGCGCCCGCATCGCGCTCGGCAACGCCTGGACGACGCTCGTCGCCGCCGAGCTGCTCGCCGCGACCGCGGGGCTCGGCTACATCGCGCTCAACGCGTCGCGCACGCTCGAGATCGGCATCCTGCTCGTCGCGATGGCGATCATCGGCGTCCTCGGCGCGCTGTTCTCGATCGGCATGCAGCTGCTGACGCGCGTCGTCGCGCCGTGGTCGCGCGCGGGAGCTTCGGCGTGAGCGCGAGCGCCGTCGTCCGCAGCGACGCGCGCGCGGCGCGCGCCGGCACGACGCGCCGCCCCGCCGCGTACGGCGCGGCCGCGCTGGCGACGCTCGTCGCCGTCTGGTGGCTCGCGACCGCGATCCCCGGCCTCGTGCCGACCCGCGTGCTGCCGTCGCCGCTCGACGTCGTCGTCCGCTTCGCCGCGCTGATCGCCGAGCCGTTCAGCGGCGCGACGCTCTTCGGCCACGCGCTCGTCTCGCTGCAGCGCTGGTCGATCGGCGTGCTCGCGGCGATCGGCCTCGGCGTCCCGCTCGGCATCGCGCTCGCCTGGCTGCCGCCGCTGCGCGCCGTCGTCACGCCGCCGTTCGAGCTGCTGCGCTACATCCCGCCGTTCGCGTGGGTGCCGATCGCCGTGCTCTGGTTCGGCGCGACGACGACGACGCAGGCGGCGATCGTCTTCATCGCCGCGTTCCCGGCGTGCATCATCAACACGCAGCTCGCGGTGAGCCAGGTCGATGCGATCCTGGTCCGCGCCGCGCGCACGCTCGGCGCCGGCGCTGCGACGACGCTCGGCCGGGTCGTCCTGCCGGTCGCCGCGCCGACGGTGTTCACCGGCCTGCGGATCGCCTTCGGCAACGGCTGGATGGCGCTCGTCGGCGCCGAGCTCGTCGTCGGCAAGCAGGGCCTCGGCTTTCTCATCTCGCAGGGCCAGATCAACGATTCGGCGGCGACGATCCTGGTCGGCATGACGACGATCGGCGTCCTCGGCGCGCTGATCGACCTCGTCCTGCAGCGCCTGCAGCGCGTCGCGTTGCCGTGGCGCCCCACCAGCGCGAAGCCGCTCGAATGAGCACCGTCGCCGTGGCAGCAGCCGCCGCATCCAACGCCGCATCGCCGGCCGCGACCGCGAAGATGGAGCTGCGCGGCGTCTCGAAGACGTTCCACGCGCGCGGCGGCGAGACGCGCGCGCTCGAGCCATGCGACCTGGCGATCGCCAAGGGCGAGTTCGTCACCGTCGTCGGCCCGTCGGGCTGCGGCAAGTCGACGCTGATGATGATCGCCGCCGGCCTCGAGGCGCCGAGCTCGGGCGAAATCCTCGTCGACGGCCGCGCCGCCGGCGCCGCGGGGCCGAGTCGCACCGTCGTCTTCCAGCGCTTCGCGCTCTTTCCGTCGGAGACGGTCGCCGAGAACATCGCCTTCGGCCTGCGCGTCGCGCGCGCCGAGCGCGCCGAGATCGAGCGCCGCGTCGCCGAGCAGCTCGCGCTGATGGGCCTCGAGCGCTTCGCCGGCGCGT
The DNA here is from genome assembly GCA_035701945.1 of Caldimonas sp. GTDB lineage: Bacteria > Pseudomonadota > Gammaproteobacteria > Burkholderiales > Burkholderiaceae_C > Schlegelella_A. The sequence goes on from DASSRF010000037.1 coordinate 8,059, forward strand.
ACCCGCACGAGCTCTCGGGCGGCATGCAGCAGCGCGTCGCGATCGCGCGCGCGCTCGCCGTCCGCCCCGACATCCTGCTCATGGACGAGCCGTTCGGCGCGCTCGACGCGCAGACGCGCACCGTGCTGCAGGAGGAAGTCTCGCGGCTGCAGCGCGAGCTCCACTACACGGTGCTCTTCATCACCCACAGCGTCGAGGAGGCGGTCTACCTGAGCGACCGCGTCGTCGTCATGTCGCGAGGCCCGGGCCGCATCAAGCGCGAGATCGCGGTGCCGCGCGATGCGAAATGGCGCGGCCTCGAGATCGAGGCCGCGGGAAACGATGCATCGTTCCTTGCCATCAAGAGAGAGATCTGGGAGCTGATCCGCGACGAGATCGTCCGCCAGTAGAAAGTCCTTCAACCAAGGAGACCCGCATGAAGAAGATCGACAGAAGACTGTTCGCGGCCGCGCTGACGGCCGTCGCAGCCGCGCTCGTGCAGCCGCTCGCCGCGCACGCGCAGGCCACGCCGGTGCCGATGATCGTCATCAGCCAGGCCAACGAGGGCGGCTTTCCGATCTGGCTCGCCAAGCACCTCGGCTACTTCAAGGAGAACGGGATCGACGCGACGATCAAGTTCTTCCCGAACGGCGGCGCGGCGCTCGCGTCGGGCGCCGCCAACGATTGGCAGGGCGGCTGGATCGGCTCGCCGCCCGCGATCACCGGCTGGGCCAAGTTCGGCCTCATCCCGATCGGGACGATGATGAAGGAGGACCGCAACATCAAGCTCATCATGCGCAAGGACGCGCTGAAGGGCAGCAAGCCCGCCGAGGTGCTCGTGACCAAGCCGATCGGGTCGGTGCCGAACAGCACCTGGGCGCAGGTGCTCTTCGCGTGCGCGAAGCACTTCAACGTCGATCCGGCGAAGATGAAGGTCGTTCCGCTCGACCCGCCGGTGACGCGCCAGTCGCTGCGCTCGGGCGAGGTCGCCTCGGGGATGACCGATTCGTCGCCCGACATCGACCTGGTCAACGACAAGGCGAACTTCGAGGTCGTCTGCGACGGCAAGATCGCCGGCACGTCGGTGATCGACCCGTGGATCGTGACGAAGAAGTTCGCGACCGAGAACCCGGCGGCGGCGGCGCGCTTCGCCGAAGCGGCGTTCCGCGCCGACGAGGCGATCATGAAGGACCGCGAGCAGGCGGTGAAGTGGCTGCTCGAGTACTACAAGGACGCAGGCATCGACGGCAACGAGGCGAAGGCGCGCTACACGCTCAGCTACCGCGATTACCAGACGCTCGACCAGGCGCTCGCCGACGCGCGCTCGGGCGCGACCGAGAAGGCGCTCACCGAGACGGCGCAGGTCTTCGTCGCCGGCGGCGCGTACGACAAGGTGCCCGACCTGGGCAACGCGGTCAAGGCCGGGCTGCCGATCCTCGAGGCGGCGAAGAAGCTGCGAAAGTAGCCGGGGAGACCGCGATGCCGCTGCCGCCGCTCGAGACCACGCGCTACGAAGTCGCCGACGGCATCGCGACGATCACGCTGCATCGCCCCGACAAGCTCAACGCCTACAACGGCAAGATGCGCGAGGAGATCGGCGCGCTCTTCGACGAGACCGACGCCGACGACGCGGTGCGGGCGGTGATCGTCACCGGCGCGGGCAGGGCGTTCTGCGCCGGCGCCGACCTCTCGTCGGGAGGCGACACCTTCGACCGCGAGGCGCCGCAGCACCAGCCGTACCTCGAAAAGCTCCGCGGCCCCGACGGCACCTACCGCGACGGCGGCGGCACCAACACGCTGCGCATCTACCGGAGCCTGAAGCCCGTGATCGGCGCCATCAACGGCGCTGCCGTCGGCATCGGCGCGACGATCCAGCTGCCGATGGACGTCCGCCTGGCGTCGACGAGCGCGCGCTTCGGCTTCGTCTTCGCGCGCCGCGGCATCACCCTCGAAGCGGCGTCGTCGTGGTTCCTGCCGCGGCTGGTCGGCATGCAGACGGCGCTCGAGTGGTGCATGACCGGCCGCGTCTTCGCCGCCGACGAAGCGCTGGCGCGCGGCCTCGTCCGCTCGCTGCACGCGCCCGACGAGCTCCTGCCAGCGGCGCGCGCGCTCGCGCGCGAGATCGCCGACAACGCCGCGCCGGTCTCGGTCGCGCTGACGCGGCAGATGCTGTGGCGCCTGTCGGCGGCACCGCATCCGATGTTCGCGCACCGCATCGACAGCCGCTCGATCCAGGCGCGCGGCCAGTCGCCCGACGTTCGCGAAGGCGTCGGCGCGTTCCTCGCGAAGCGGCCCGCGGTGTTTCCGGACCGCGTCTCGAGCGACATGCCGGCGTTCTTTCCTTGGTGGGACGAGCCGCCGTTCGAGTGAGCGTTTAACGCTGCCTTAACGCTGCCGCGCTGCGCGGGCACGGGATATGCCGCTGCATTCGGGTCAGCTTGCAACCCGTGCGGAGGCACCATGGCTGAAGTCATCACCCGCAGCGAGAGCGGCGTCGCACGCGTCTCCGGCCCGATCTACCTGCTCCTCTTCCCCGTTCCGGTCGTCCTGTTCGTCGCCGCGCTCGTGACGGACATCGCCTACGCGAAGAGCGCGTCGATCACGTGGCTGAACTTCTCCGAGTGGCTGATCGCCGCCGGCCTGCTGTTCGGCGCGCTCGCGGCGATCGTGCTGATCGTCGAGTTCCTCGCGAGCCGCGCGATCCGCGCCGGCGTCGGCTGGGCGCACCTCGTCCTCTTCTTCGCCGCGCTGATCGTCGAGCTGTTCAACATGTTCATCCACACCCGCGACGGCTGGACCGCCGTCGTGCCGACCGGGATGACCCTCTCGATCCTCGGCGTGATCCTCGCCATCGCCGCGGTCGCGACGCTCTTCACCGTGCCGGTCGTCTGGGTCGTCCATCGCAGGCTGGAGGTGGTGTCATGAACGCGCGCACGATCGTCGCCGTCGCCGCCTGCCTCGCGCTCGGCGCCTGCCAGAGCGGCCACGACAGCTTCGACAGGTCGACCCAGTACGGGCCCGATCCGCAGCTTCCCGAGCCCTCGCGCGCGCTGCTGCCGCGCATGAACGTCTCCAAGGTCGTCGGCTGGCAGCCGGGCGAGACGCCGACGGTGCCGCAAGGGTTCAAGATCGAGGCGATCGCGACCGGCCTCGCGAACCCGCGCAACGTGCTTGCGCTCGCCAACGGCGACCTGCTCGTCGTCGAGTCGAAGAAGAACGGCAAGGAGCCGCTCGAGCGGCCGAAGCGCAAGGTCATGGACTGGGTCGAGGCCAAGGCCCACGGCGGCAGCGGCAGCGCTCCGAGCAACCGGATCCTCCTGCTGCGCGACAGCAACGGCGACGGCAAGCCCGATGCGCAGACTGTCCTGATCGACAACCTCAACGCGCCGTTCGGCATCGTCCTTGTCGGCGACCAGCTCTACGTCGCCGACACCGATGCGATCCTGCGCTACCCGTACAAGATGGGCGATACCAAGGTCGGCGGCGATGCGACCAAGGTCTGCGACCTTCCTGCCGGCGCCATCAACCACCACTGGACGAAGAGCCTGACGGCGAACGCCGACGGATCGAAGCTCTACGTCGGCGTCGGATCGAACAGCAACATCCTCGAGCGCGGAACGATCGCCGAGATGAACCGCGCCGACATCCTCGAGGTCGATCCCAAGACCGGCGCCTTCAGCGTCTTCGCGCACGGCTTGCGCAACCCGAACGGCCTGACGTTCTATCCGGGCAGCGACGTCCTCTGGACGGTCGTCAACGAGCGCGACGAGCTCGGCCCCAACCTCGTTCCCGACTACATGACGTCGGTCAAGCGCGGCGCGTTCTACGGCTGGCCGTACAGCTACTGGGGCCAGAACGTCGACCAGCGCGTGCGGCCGCAACGCCCCGACCTCGTCAAGGCGGCGATCAAGCCCGACTACGGCCTGAGCTCGCACGTCGCTCCGCTCGGCCTCACGTTCTACACCGGCAGCTCGTTTCCGGCGCAGTTCAAGGGCGGCGCCTTCATCGGCGAGCACGGCAGCTGGAACCGGCCGGAGCGCAACGGCTACAAGGTCGTCTTCGTCAAGTTCGAGAACGGCAAGCCGGTCGGCCAGCCGATGGACTTCGTCACCGACTTCCTGAAGGGGCCGAACGCGCGCGGCCGGCCGGTCGGCGTCGCGGTCGACAAGACCGGCGCGCTGATCGTCGCCGACGACGTCGGCAACACGGTGTGGCGGGTCACCGCCAGCGGCGCGACTTCGTGACTTCGGGGATCGAGCGGGCGGTCTCGCCCGACCGCTCGATCCCCGGTTCGCGACGCCGACTTCAGGATGAGCGACGAATCGAGTCCGCGCGCAACAGCAACGACTGCGGGATCGCGAGCCCGAGCGCCTGCGCTGCCTTCAGATTGATCGCAAGCTGGTACTTCGTCGGCTGCTCGATCGGAAGATCGCCTGCCTTCGCGCCCTTGAGGATCTTGTCGACGAAGACAGCCGAGCGGCGCGTCAGTGCCGGCCCGTCGGGCCCGTAGGCGATCAGACCGCCAGCGTCGACGTACGCGGGCACCTCGTACATCGCAGGCAAGCGGTGTCGGGCTGCGAGCTCGGCGATCTTTTCCCGCCGCGCCGCCGCGAACGGGCTGGTTTGCACGACCAGCGTCTCGGCGCGCGCGTTCCCGAGATCGGCGAAGGCCCGGGGCAGGTCGTCGCCGGTCTTCACGAGCTGCACGACGAGGTCGAGCTGCAATCGCCGCGAAGCCGACTTCATCGCGCCGATCAGCAACGGCGTCGCGAACGCGTTGTCCAACGCAAGCAGGGACGTGGTCTTCGAGCGAGGGACGAGCTCACGCAGGATCTCGAGCCGCTTCGCGGCCAGCTCCGTCGACAACAGCGTCATCCCGGTGACATTGCCGCCCGGGTGAGCGAGATTCGTGACGAATCCGCTGCCGACCGGATCGGCCGCGCTCTGCATCACGATCGGGATCGTGCGCGTCGCACCCATCGCCGCACTGATCGCAGGCGTCGCCGAGGTGACGATCAGCTCGACGTCGGCTTGAACGAGCTGTGCTGCCAGGGCGGGGAGCCGCTCCTCCTGGTCCGCCGCCCACCGGTACACGACCACCAGATTGCGCCCCTCGACGTGGCCGAGGTCTCTCAGTGCAGCGAAGAACGCTTCGTCCAACGGCCCCGGCCCCGCTCGCAGGCTCAGATAGCCGATGCGCCGCGCTCCGCTTCCGCCTTGGCCGCGCGTCGCAACCGATGCTCCTTCGAGAGCCAGCGCGCCGGCGAATCCGACCACCAGCCTGCGCCGACTTGTCACCATGAAAGCAGTTGGATCCTGACGACGGAGGTGGGCACGTGTGTGCGATCCGCGCTAGTGTGCAGCAAGCGTGAGCGACAAGCGAGAGCTGTGGTCGCGCGCGCCCGGCGGCGAGGCGTGCGTCATCGCGCTGCGAACTTCACGATCGCGTCGATGACCGGGGCGCTGTCGCCGCACCACCAGAAGTGGTCGGTGCCTTCGAACGGTTGCCAGACGGCGCCGGCAATGTGCTGTGCGAGGTGCTCGCCCGCCTCGAAGCGCACCGCTCGATCGCCGCGCCGGTGCATCACGAGCGTCGGCACGCCGATGCGGCCGAGATCGGCACGCAGGTCGGCGTCGCGCAGGCCGCCGAGGATCGTTTCGAGCCCGCCAGGCGACGCCGCATGCCGCACGAGGCGAGCCCACCAGGCGCGCAGCGCGGGATCGTCCTGCTCGCTCGGCGCAAACGTCTCGATCCCGACCGGTCCGCCCCATCCGGCGATGAGCCGCTGCAGCCAGACGTCGTACGCGGCCGCCGGAAGCGCCCACGGGTAGTCGGGCGCGGCCGAGCCGCGCGCCAGCGACCCGAACAGGCACAGGCCGTCGACGCGGTCCGGACGATCGATCGCGAGCCGCATCGCTCCAAGGCCGCCTTCCGACGATCCGAACAGCCACGCGCGCGGCACGCCCGCGTGGTCGAGGATCGCCGCGATGTCGGCAGCGATCGCCGCCGGCGTGCTCGTCGCGCGCAACCGCTCCGACAGGCCGACCCCGCGGCGGTCGAACACGATCACCCGGAAGCGCTCCGCCAACGCTTCCACCGATTCGCGCAAGCGCGGATGCTCGAGCGCGATCTCGATGTGGCAGACGAACCCGGGGGAGATCACCAACGTCTGCTCGCCTGCGCCGAGCATCGCGTACGCGACGGCGCCGAGTCCGCCTTCGGCGAAACGCACGCTCGGTCGCTCGACCCGAGGCGATGCGAGCCGCTGCAGGTCTTCGGTCATGCGCACGTACGCCCGCTCGGTGGTCGGGCCGGGCGGGATGCCGAACTCCGCGCGCAGGACCTCCGCGCAGCGCGCGTAGGCGGCCTCGACGCCGGCGCGGTCGCCCTGGAGCGCGTGCAGCTGCATCAGCAGGACGTAGCTCGGCTCGCGGTACGCGTCGAGCGCAAGCAGCACCTCGGCAAGCTCGAGCGCCGACGCGAACTCGCCGCGCCTGCCGAGCGTCTCGACCAGGCGCTCGAGCAACCGCGCAAGCAGGTGCTCGTGCTCGATCGAGGCCGCCTTGAGCCAGTCGTCGAACACCTCGGATCCGAACGCGATGCCTTGCAGCCACGGCCGACGCGCTCGCGCGACCCATTGGCGTGCTTCGATCAGCGTTTCGTCGTCGAACGCGCCCGCCGACACCGCACGGCGCGCGAACCGCGCGAAGCGAAGCGCATCGACCTCGACCGCCTGCGCGGCGAGCGCGATGCAATCGTTGTCGGCGGCGACGATCCTCCGGCCGACCGCCTCTTCGATCGAGTAGAGGAGCCTGCGCAGGCGCGTGCGCCCCTGCGCCTCGTCGGCGTCGGGCCACAGCATCGCCGCGAGGTGCGGCCGCGGCACCGGCCCCGCGTTGAACGCGAGATACGCGAGCAGCGCAATGGCGCGCTTCAGCGGCAGCCGCGTCGCACGCCCCTGCACGAGGACGCCGGGAACGCCGAAGACCTGCAGCTCGAGCGCGGACGACGGCGAGCGCGACGGCATCGGACGTTTATAGCCCGCCACGGCCCGGTTGCACAGGGACGGTCAAGGGACGGCGCCTTCCTATCGTGTCCCGCAGCAGGTTGCACGAGGAGATCGCGATGCGCCGACTGTGTTCGTTGCTCTACGGCGTGGCCGCCTACCTGGCTGGCCTCGCCACGCTGCTCTACCTGATCGGCTTCAGCGCCAACCTGGTCGTGCCGCGATCGGTCGATGTCGGCCCCGGCGCCGCCGCGCCCGAGGCCGTCCTCACCGATCTCGTGCTGCTCGCCCTGTTCGGCATCCAGCACAGCGCGATGGCGCGTCGCGGCTTCAAGCGCTGGTGGACGCGCGTCGTGCCGCCGGCCGTCGAACGCAGCACGTACGTGGCGGCGACGTGCGCCGTGCTCGCGGTGATGTTCCGCTTCTGGGTGCCGATCGATGCGCCCGTCGCGTGGCGGATCGAGCAGACGGCCGGCGCGGCAGTCCTCTGGACCGGGTTCGCGATCGGTTGGCTGCTGGTGCTGGCCAGCACGTTCCAGATCGACCACCTCGAGCTGTTCGGGCTGAAGCAGGTGTTCGCACGCGCGATGAAGCGCCCCGCGCCCGAGCCTCGTTTCGTGACTCCGCTGCTCTACCGCTACGTGCGCCACCCCCTGTACGCCGGGCTGCTGCTCACCTTCTGGTCGGTGCCGGTCATGACGGCCGGGCGGCTGCTGTTCGCGCTCGGGTCCACCGTCTACATCCTGATCGGCATCGCCTTCGAGGAACGCGACCTCGTCGCCCGGTTCGGCGAGCGCTATCGCGCGTATCGCGAGCAGGTCGGCATGCTGATCCCGCACCCGGGATCGGCGCGTCGATCGACCCGGACCTGAGGAGAAGAACCGTGGCACACACCATCCTCGACCGCGTGCGGGCACGCGCGCCCGACGCGTCGTTCGATCCCTTCGACGACGGGCGTGCGCTGCAGGATCGCCTGCCGGTGCATTGCTTCGGCTGCGGCACGCTCAACGCGCACGGCTTGCGCATCAAGAGCCGCTGGCAGGGCGACGAATTCGTCTGCGTCTGGCAGCCCGGGCCCGAGCACATCGCGTTTCCCGGCGTCGTCTATGGCGGCACGATCGCGTCGATCGTCGACTGCCATGCCGTCTGGGCATCGCTCTCGGCGCACTGCCGGGCAGTCGGCCACGATCTGCGCAGCGGCGCGCCGCCGTTCGCCGTCGTGACGGCCCGCCTGCACGTCAGCTATCGCAAGCCGGCATCGGTGGCCGCACCGCTCGAGCTGCGCGCGCGCATCGTCGAGCACGGCGAGCGAAAGTCGGTCGTCGTCTGCAGCGTGCGCCAAGGCGCGGTCGAGTGCGCCACCGCCGAAGTCGTCACGGTCCGCGTGCAGGGAGCGGGCTGAATGCGCGCCGTCCTCTGCACCAGCTTCGACGGCATCGACGCGCTCGCGCTCGGCGAGCTCGCCGATCCCGTCCCGGGCTCCGGCGAGGTGCTGGTCGATGTCCATGCGGCGGCGTTGAGCTTCATGGACACGCTGCTCGTCGCTGGCCGCTACCAGATGAAGCCCGCGCTCCCGTTCGTTCCCGGCAGCGACGCCGCCGGCGTGGTGATGGCCGTCGGCGACGGCGTCGAGCGCGTGCGCGTCGGCGACCGCGTCGCCTGCAGCGGCTGGCACGGCGGCATGGCCGAGCGCATGGTCGCACCCGAGCGCGGCGTCCTCAGGCTGCCCGACGAGGTCGGCTTCGAGATCGGCGCGACGGTGCGCTACGCGTACGGCACGGCACGCTACGCGCTCGTGACCCGCGCCGACTTGCGCGCGGGCGAAACCGTGTTCGTCAGCGGTGCGGCGGGCGGTGTCGGCATGGCGGCGGTCGACGTCGCGCGCGAGGTCGGCGCCACGGTGATCGCCGGCACCGGCTCGCCGGCCAAGGGCGAAGCGGCACGCGCGCAGGGCGCCGCCCACGCCATCGACTACGCGAGCGAACCGGTGCGCGAGCGCCTGCTCGAGCTGACGCGGGGCCGCGGCGTCGACGTGTTCTTCGACAACGTCGGCGGCTCGCTCTTCGCCCCCGTGTCGCGCGCGATGGCGTGGGGCGGCCGCATCCTGCCGATCGGCTTCACGAGCGGCGAGGTGCCGAGCCTCGCGATGAACCTGCCGCTGCTGAAGAACTACAGCGTCGTCGGCTGCTATTGGGGCGCCTGGGCCGAGCGCGAGGCGCAACAGAGCCGCGCCGCCGACGAGCAGATCTTCGCCGCGGTGGCGGCAGGCTCGCTGCGGCCGCGAGCGCCCGAGGTGTTGCCGATGGCCTCGTTTGCCGACGGCCTGCAGCGGCTCGCGCGCCGCCAGGTGACGGGTCGCATCGTCCTGCGCGTGAAGCAGAACGTGACGACATGGGGAAATCGCGAGGTCGCCACCACTGGTGCGTAGAGCCTGAATGCATATAGTGTTCCGCAGCATCTCTCTTCTTCATCGTTTCCATTCACCGGGATGGAGCCGGCTCTGCGGAGGACGCCATGAGGCGCACGTACAGCATCCTGACCCTGGGAGCTTCCTATGGCTCCCTCCTGGCCACCAAGCTCGTCCTTGCCGGCCATGCCGTCAGGATGGTGTGCCTGCCGGCCGAGGCCGAGCTCTTCAACAAAGAAGGCGCGATCGTCCGCCTGCCGGTGAAAGGCTCCGACGAGCTGGTGCAGATCGACTCGAAGGCGTTTCCGGGCAAGTTGTCGGCTGCGGGCCCTGGCGAGGTCGATCCGGGAAGCTTCGACCTGGTCGCGCTGGCGATGCAGGAGCCGCAGTACCGCTCTCCAGGCGTTCGTGAGCTGCTCGATGCGGTCGGCCGCGCAAGGGTCCCGTGCGTGTCGATCATGAACATGCCGCCGCTGCCGTATCTGAGACGAATTCCCGGCCTGGATGTCGACGCGCTCCGCTCCGCGTACACCGATGCCACCGTCTGGGACAACGTCGACCCCGCCTTCATCACGCTCTGCAGTCCTGATCCCCAGGCGTTTCGTCCGCCTCAGGAAGGAGTCAACGTCCTGCAGGTGCGGCTTGCGACGAACTTCAAGGCGGCGCGCTTCGTTTCAGACGAACACACCGCGATGCTGAGGCAGCTCGAGGCCGACATCGAAGCCATCCGGTTCCGGACCGCGAGCGGCGCCCTCATCGAGCTTCCCGTCAAGCTGAAGGTGCACGACTCCGTGTTCGTGCCGCTCGCGAAATGGAGCATGCTGATCGCCGGCAACTACCGTTGCGTCGAGGAGGGCGGGATGCGCTCGATCAGAGATGCCGTGCACTCGGATCTTGCGATGTCTCGCTCGATCTACGAGATGGTCGGCGCAGTGTGCATGTCGCTCGGCGCCGCTGAACGGGATCTGGTGCCGTTCGAAAAGTACGCACAGGCCGCGCTTTCGTTGAAGAGCCCGTCGTCGGCGGCGCGGGCGCTCGCATCAGGCGCACGCGACATCGAACGCGTCGATCGGCTCGTGCAGCTGGTCGCCAGGCAACAGGGCTTTGCGTCGGCCGAGATCGACGAAACGGTTCGCCTCGTCGATGGCTGGCTGAGGGCGAACCGAGAGAGGACGGCCGAGACTGGTCGAGGCTAGCCCCGGCTCGGACCGGGGCGCTTGCCAGCCTGCCGTTCCTGCCACGCCCGCAGCGCCTTGAAGTAGCGCTCGCGCGCTTTCTCGTAGACGTCGAACACGCACCGCTCGCAGCCGCTGCCGCAACAGGCGTCGGCATCCGGCGGCGTCGGCGCTTCCGGCGCTGGATCGTCTTCGGGGTCGTTGGCGTGCATCGGGTACGCTGGCCGCTCGCTCGCTTCGCGCCCATGTTCGCCTTTTTCGAATCCCGCATCCGTCCGACGCTTTCGCCGGGCACGCCGCCTCCGCCCGGCCTCGTCGCCTTCTACTGGCACTTCGTGCGTCAGACGCGCGGACTCTATGCCGCGATGTTCGTCACCGGCCTCGCGGTCGCGCTGATCGATACCGCGATTCCCGTCTTCATCGGCCGCCTCGTCGCGCTGATGGAGGCGCCCGATCGGCTCGCCGCGTTTCATCGGGCGCTGCCTGCGCTCGTCGGCATGGCGCTGCTCGTGCTCGTCGGCCGCCCGCTCGCGCTGCTCGCCGACAGCGTCGTCCGCAACAACGCCGTCGTTCCCGGCGTGACGAGCCTGATCCGCTGGCAGAGCCACTGGCACGTCGTGCGGCAGAGCTGGCCGTTCTTCCAGAACGACTTCGCCGGCCGCATCGCCAACCGCGTGATGCAGACCGGCAACGCGGTGCGCGAGTCGGTCGTCTCGAGCATCCGCGCCGTCTGGTACATCCTCATCTACGGCATCAGCGCGCTCGTGCTGATGGCGTTCGCGGACTGGCGCCTCGCGTTGCCGACGACGGTCTGGGTCGCGGGCTACCTGGTCTTCCTCGCCCACTTCGTGCCGCGCATGCGCGACCTGGCGAAGCAATCGTCGGAGGTGCGCTCGCACGTGATGGGCCGGATCGTCGACAGCTACACCAACATCCTCACCGTCAAGCTCTTCGCGCGCGCCCGCGACGAGGACGCGTACGTGCGCGAGGTGATCGACCAGCACACCGGCGCGATCGCGGCGCACATGCGGCTCATCACCCGCTTCATGCTGACGCTCTCGTCGATGAACGCGCTGCTGCTCGTCGCGACCGCGGCGATCGGCATCGTGCTCTGGAGCCGGGGCGTCGTCGGCGCCGGCGTCGTCGCGACGGCGCTGCCGCTCGCCTGGCAGATCGCCAACGTCTCGGGCTGGGTGAGCTGGGAGGTGACCGGCATCTTCGAGAACATCGGCATCGTCCAGGAAGGGATGGAGACGATCGCCGTGCCGCACCTGCTCGTCGACCGGCCAGGAGCGCGCCAGCTCGAGGTCTCGCGCGGCGAGATCTCGATCGAGCACCTGACCTTCACCTACGGCCGCGCCGATGGCCGGCGCGTGCTCGACGACCTGAACCTCGTCGTCCGCCCGGGCGAGCGCGTCGGCCTCGTCGGCCGTTCGGGCGCGGGCAAGTCGACGCTCGTCAACCTGCTGCTGCGCTTCCACGAAGTCGAGCAGGGCTCGATCCGGATCGACGGCCAGGACATCGGCGAGGCGACGCAGGAGAGCCTGCGCGCGGCGATCGGCATGGTGACGCAGGACACGTCGCTGCTGCACCGCTCGATCGCCGCCAACATCGCCTACGGCCGGCCCGGCGCAAGGCAGGCCGAGATCGAGGCCGCGGCGCGGCAGGCGCAGGCGCACGACTTCATCATGGGGCTCGTCGACTGGAAGGAGCGCACCGGCTACGACGCGCACGTCGGCGAGCGCGGCGTCAAGCTCTCGGGCGGTCAGCGCCAGCGCATCGCGCTCGCACGCGTGATCCTCAAGAACGCGCCGATCCTGATCCTCGACGAGGCGACGTCGGCGCTCGACAGCGAGGTCGAGCTCGCGATCCAGGACCAGCTCGCGACCCTGATGCAGGGCAAGACCGTGATCGCGATCGCGCATCGCCTCTCGACCATTGCGCGCATGGACCGCCTCGTCGTCCTCGAGCAGGGCCGGATCGTCGAGCAGGGAACGCACGACGAGCTGCTGCGGCTCGGCGGGCACTACGCGCTGCTGTGGAAGCACCAGTCGGGCGGCTTCCTCGCCGACCAGGGGCGCGGCGAGGGCCTGCCGGGGCACGTGCGCGTCGACGAGGAGACGCTCGTCGTCGCGCGCGGTGTCGTCGACGAGCCGCACCGGTCCTGACCTCGACGGACGACCGTCGGAGTCGGGCGACAATCCGCGCGGTCGCAGCGCGCCGGGGAAGCCGCATGTCCGAAGATCGCTTCAAGCCGCCCGGCGCCGACGTCCGCGATCCGAGGCGCGGCAAAGGCTCGACGATCAAGGGCGTCATCGCGGGCGTGGTGGTCGACCTCGTCAGCACGATGCTGTTCGGCGTCGTCGCGAGCATCCTCTGGGGCATCGCGCTCGGCGCTGCCGGGCACAGCCAGCAGGAGATCGAGGCAGCGCTCACCCGGCCCGATGCCGATCCGCTGCTGTCGGCGACGTTCCTCGCCGTCGGCGTGCTGTGCTCGGTGCTCGGCGGCTACGTCTGCGAGCGGATCGCGCGGCGCGGCGACTACAAGGCAGGTGCGATCCTGGCCGCGCTCTCCGCCTCGCTCGGCCTCGCGATGGGCGCAGCGAGCACGTCGGCGCCGATGCTCGGCCTGCTGATCTTCCTCACCGTCGGCTCGGTCCTGCTCGGCACGCGGCTCGCGTTCGCGCAGCATGCCGAGCGCTCCGCCCGCTAGCGGGCGCCCGATC
>DASSRF010000038.1:0-3809 GCA_035701945.1 Caldimonas sp.
GTTGCTGGACGATTTGGCGTTGGTGCACGCGTGCGCGGGCGGCGGGTGGCCGATTTCCTCCATGCCCGGGGGACATGGAGCAACAGGGCGCCCTGCCGTCCCGATCCGAGCGAGGGCCACGTTTCACCGCTACGCGTGCCTCACTCCGGGCACGGGTGGCGGGTGGCCGATTTCCGGAAGTAGAGGAGGAGGGCCGGCCGTTCAGGCCAGGCCCGGGGGACATGGAGGAAATCGGCCACCCGCCGCCCGCGACCGCGTGCGCCAACGCAAATCGTCCAGCAACGCGTCGCACAATCGTCGCAATGCGCGAGCGCAGGCGCGTTCGGAGGTGAGTGCGATGGACGAGTTCGACTACATCGTCGTCGGCGGCGGCTCGGCGGGGTGCGTGCTCGCGGCTGGACTGAGCGAAGATCCTTCGGTGCGGGTCTGCCTGGTCGAGGCGGGTCCGGCCGACAAGAGCGCGCTGATCCACTGCCCCGGCGCGCTCGCGTGGATCGCGAAGAGCGGGCAGTTCAACTGGGCGTTCGCGACCGTGCCGCAGCCCGGCCTCAACGGCCGCCGCGGCTACCAGCCGCGCGGCAAGGTGCTCGGCGGCTCGAGCTCGGTCAACGCGATGGTCTACATGCGCGGCCAGCGCGAGGACTACGACGGCTGGGCCGCCGAGGGCAACGCCGGCTGGGGCTGGGCCGACGTGCTGCCGCTCTTCAAGCGCGCCGAGCACAACGAGCGCGGCGCGGATGCGTTCCACGGCAGCGAAGGCCCGCTCAACGTCATGGACCTGCGCAGCCCGCATCGCTTCGGGCCGATCTTCGTCGAGGCCGCTCGCCAGGCAGGCCACGCCGTCAACCGCGACTTCAACGGCGCGACGCAGGAAGGCTTCGGCCTGTACCAGGTGACGCACAAGGCCGGCGAGCGCTTCAGCGCCGCCAAGGCGTACCTGACGCCGGCACGGTCGCGCGCCAACCTGCACGTCGTCACCGAAGCGCTGACGACCCGGGTCGTGCTCAGCGGCCGCTGCGCGGTCGGCGTCGAGGTGCGCGTCGGCGGCGCGGCGCGGACGCTGCGCGCCCGCCGCGAGGTGCTGCTCGCCGCCGGTGCGCTGCAGTCGCCGCAGCTGCTGATGCTCTCGGGGATCGGCCCGGGCGCGCACCTGCAGTCGCACGGCATCGCGGTCGCTCACGACCTGCCCGGCGTCGGCTGCTCGCTGCACGACCACGTCGACGTCGTCCAGGTGCTCGATGCGCCGCACCTGAAGGACCTGTTCGGCCTGTCGCTGACCGGCCTGGTGAACGCCGGCAAGGCGATCGTCGAGTGGCGCCGCCACCGCACCGGTCTGCTCACGACCAATTTCGCGGAAGCCGGCGGCTTCATTCGCAGCTCGCCCGACGTCGACCGCCCCGACCTGCAGCTGCACTTCGTGATCGGCAAGCTCGTCGACCACGGCAGGCAGACGGTGTTCGGCCACGGCTACTCGTGCCACGTCTGCCTGCTGCGCCCGAAGAGCCGCGGCAGCGTGACGCTGGCGAGCGCCGATCCCGGCGCGGCGCCGCTGATCGACCCCAACTTCCTCGGCGAGCGCGACGACGCGCTTCGCCTCGTCCGCGGCTTTCGCGAGATGCGGCGCATCCTCGCGCAGCCCGCGCTCGCCGGCCACCGCGCCCGCGAGCTCCCGGTGTCGGCGAAGGCGACGAGCGACGCCGACATCGAGGCGTTCATCCGCGACCATGCCGTCACGATCTACCACCCGGTCGGCAGCTGCCGGATGGGCTCGGGTCCGCTCGACGTCGTCGACGCCGAGCTGCGCGTCCACGGCATCGAGGCGCTGCGCGTCGTCGACGCGTCGATCATGCCCTCGATCGTGAGCGGCAACACGAACGCGCCGACGATCATGATCGCGACCAAGGCCGTCGACATGATCCGCGCCGGCATGCGGCGATCGCTCGCGACGCCGCTCACCGCACCCGACGTCCATCGAATGGAGCACTAGCAAGGACATGAAGACACGCGCAGCAGTCGCCTGGAAGGCAGGCGAGCCGCTCACGATCGAGACCGTCGACCTCGAGGCGCCGCGCGCGGGCGAGGTGCTCGTCGAGGTCAAGGCGACCGGCATCTGCCACACCGACTGGTTCACGCTTTCGGGCGCCGACCCCGAGGGGCTGTTCCCCGCGATCCTCGGCCACGAAGGCGCCGGCATCGTCCGCGACGTCGGCGCCGGCGTGACGACGCTTCGCGCCGGCGACCACGTCATCCCGCTCTACACGCCCGAGTGCCGGCAGTGCAAGTTCTGCCTGTCGAGGAAGACCAACCTGTGCCAGAAGATCCGCGCGACGCAGGGCAAGGGGCTGATGCCCGACGGCACGAGCCGCTTCTCGATCGAGGGCAAGCCGATCCTGCACTACATGGGGACGTCGACGTTCGCCAACCACATCGTCGTCCCCGAGATCGCGGTCGCGAAGATCCGCGACGACGCGCCGTTCGACGTCGCGTGCTACATCGGCTGCGGCGTCACGACCGGAGTCGGCGCGGTGATCTTCACGGCCAAGGTCGAGGCGGGAGCGAACGTCGTCGTCTTCGGCCTCGGCGGCATCGGCCTCAACGTCATCCAGGGCGCGCGCCTCGTCGGCGCGAACAGGATCATCGGCGTCGACGTCAACCCGGCGCGCGAGGCGATGGGTCGGCGCTTCGGCATGACCGACTTCGTCGACCCGCAGCAGGTCGGCAACGTCGTCGACGCCATCGTCCAGCTCACCGACGGCGGCGCCGACTACAGCTTCGAGTGCATCGGCAACGTCGAGACGATGCGCCAGGCGCTCGAGTGCTGCCACAAGGGCTGGGGGCAGTCGATCATCATCGGCGTCGCGCCGGCAGGCGCCGAGATCGCGACGCGGCCGTTCCAGCTCGTCACCGGCCGGCGCTGGCTCGGCACTGCGTTCGGCGGCGCCCGCGGCCGCACCGACGTGCCGCGGATCGTCGACTGGACCATGGAGAAGAAGATCAAGGTCGACGAGCTGATCACGCACCGGCTCACGCTCGACGAGATCAACCGCGGCTTCGAGCTGATGAAGCGCGGCGAGTCGATCCGCTCGGTCGTCGTCTACTGACGCCGGCGTCGCCCCCGGCGCGCGTTCGCGGGTCGCCCCGCCCGAGGTAACGACGCTTGCCGATCGTCACAGACCGCGGTGTCGCGCGCCGCTATTCTGGGCTCGGGAGACTGGCGGAGACCTCCGAAGAGAGCGCGCTGATGAAGACCACCTGGCGGACCCTCTGGCGGCAGAACGAGATCGTCGTCTGCCGCGACGGCAGCGAGATCGATCGCCTGCCCGGCGAGCGCATCGCGCGCGTGCTGCTCGTCTACCGCGGCCAGGGCGACCTGCCCGGCGACGTCGTCCAGAGCGTCGTCGAGCTCGCCGACGACGACGGCTACGCGCTCTTCGAGCCGCTGACCGGGTTCGCCGACCGCGTCAACTTCGAGCGGCAGTCGTTCTGGCGCGAGCGCCAGTGCGTCTACTGGGTGCCGGCGAGCGCCGCGGTGCTGCCGTGGCGGCTGCGCTTCGGGATCTGGCGCGCCGACGCCGGCGAGCGCGCATACCGGCGGCTGAAGCGCGACGACCTCGCGGCGACGGTCGCGCGCTGGCCGATCGCCGGCCCGCAGACGTGGGAAGAGCGGAAGCGGCTGCGGGTCGCCCGCAGCCTGCCGTTTTCCGACCTCGTCCAGCGCGCGCCCGCCTGAGCGGCGCGGCGGCGGCTGAAAGGCAGAAAGCCCGGCGCTGCCGGGCTTTCGTTCGTTGGCTGCGCGCTCAGGCGGCCGG
>DASSRF010000039.1:0-4455 GCA_035701945.1 Caldimonas sp.
GTCGATCGCGCCCGCGGCGAGACGCTGACGACGTGGCGCCATCGCGGCAGCGCGTGGGTCGCCGGCCGTCCCGGCGACCGCTACGCGGTACGGCTCACCAACCGCAGCGGCGGCCGCGTGCTCGTCGTCCTCTCGGTCGACGGCGTCAACGCCGTGAGCGGCGAGAACGCAGCGGTCGGCCAGACGGGCTACGTGCTCGCGCCGTACCAGACCGCCGACATCACCGGCTGGCGCAAGAGCTACGCCGAAGCCGCCGCGTTCTACTTCACCGCGCTGCCCGATTCGTACGCCGCACGCACCGGCCGTCCCGACAACGTCGGCGTCATCGGCGCCGCGGTGTTTCGCGAGCGCGTCCCCGAGCCGCCGCTCGGCAGCTGGTTCAGCCCGGCGCCGCCGCTCGCCAAGGAAGGCGCAGCGGGCGGTCGCATGGAAGCCGAGCGGCAGGCGCCGGCGGCTGCAGCAGCGAACGACGCCGCCGCTCCGGCCGAGAAGTCGACCGCGCGCCGCTCGCAACCCGAGATGGCGCAGCGCGACGACCGCAAGCTCGGCACCGGCCACGGCGAGCGCGAATACTCGCCGACGACGCAGACGCAGTTCGAGCGCGCGTCGTCGTCGCCGGCCGAGATCGTCCAGGTGCGCTACGACAGCGTGCAGAACCTGATCGCCGCAGGCGTCATCCCGCGGCCGCGGCCGATTCCGCGCCAGCCCGACGCGTTCCCGTCGTTCGTTCCCGACCCGGCCTGAGGAGGCGGCGAATGCCTCGAAGAAACGGCGACGATCGCGAGGCTCGGTGCGGCCGCTTCACGGTTTCGCGTCGGGGAAGAAGAGCTGCTGGCCGTTGATCTTGTAGGTTGCGATCGCCTCCTGCCCCGCCGGCGAGACGACCCAGTCGGCGAACGCCTGCGCGAGGTCCTTCTTGACGTGCGGGTGCTTGGCCGGATTGACGACGATCACGCCGTACTGGTTGAAGAGGCGCTTGTCGCCCTCGACCAGGATCGCGAGGTCGGCGCGGTTGTGGAAGTTGAGCCACGTGCCGCGGTCGGAGAGCACGTACGCGTTCTTCGCCGCCGCGATGTTGAGCGCCGGGCCCATGCCGCAGCCGCACTCCTCGTAGTGCGCCATCTTCTCCTTCGGCGCATCGACGCCGGCCGTCTTCCAGTAGCGCAGCTCGGCGGCGTGCGTTCCGCTCTTGTCGGCACGCGAGACGAACGTCGCGCTCGGGCTCGCGGCGAGCTTCGTCAGCGCGGCGACGATGTCCTTGCCGCGGACTCCGGCCGGGTCGCCGTTCGGGCCGATCAGGACGAAGTCGTTGTACATGACGTCGCGCCGCGGCAGGCCCCAGCCTTCGGCGACGAACTTCTCCTCGGCGGCGCGGTCGTGGACGAAGAGGACGTCGGCGTCGCCGCGACGGCCCATGTCGAGCGCCTGCCCGGTGCCGACGGCGACGACCTTGGCCTGGATTCCGGTCGCCTTCGTGAACGCGGGCAGCAGGTGCGGGAAGAGTCCCGACTGCTCGGTGCTCGTCGTCGACGCCATCACGATCGAGCGGTCCTGCGCGTGGCCGGGTTGCGCGAGCGCGAGCGGCAACACGGACGCGAAGAGAGCGAGGACGGCGCGGCGGGCGCGCAGCGAGATGCGGGAGTTCATGGCAAGGGTCGGTCGGGAAAGACGCCGTCGCGGCGACGCACGGCGGCGGGGTCGAAGAATTCGCGCGCAGGCGCGTCGAGGTCGATCCGGCCGGCGTCGAGGTGGACGATGCGCGTCGCGAGGCGGCGCGCCTGGCCGAGGTCGTGGGTGCTGAAGACGATCGTCGTGCCGTCGGCGGCGAAGCCGGCGAGGAGCTTCTCGACCGCCGCCTTCGCGTCGGGATCGAGGCTCGCCGTCGGCTCGTCGAGGAGCAGCAGCTCGGGGCGGGTCGCCCACGCGCGCGCGAGCGCGAGCCGCTGCTGCTCGCCGCCGGAAAGCGCGCGCGCAGGACGTGCGGCGAGCGCGTCGAGGCCGACGCGCGCCAGCGCTTCGCCGGCGCGCGCGTGGCGCTCCTGGGCAGGCGTCGCGCGCTCGGCGAGCCAGAGCGCGATGCGCAGGTTGCTCCACACCGACAGGCGCAGCAGGAACGGCCGCTGGAACACCATCGCCTGGCGCAGCATCGCAGCGCCGGTTCGCCGCGTGCCCTCGTGCGCGACGACGCCGTGGAGGACGCGCAGCAGTGTCGTCTTGCCCGAGCCGTTGGCGCCGACGAGCGCGATCACCTCGCCGCTGCGGACCTCGAAGTCGATCGGCGCGAGCGCGCGCACGCCGCCGTGCGAAACGCCGGCGCCGCGCAGCTCGACGAGCGGTGCGCCGTCGCGACGCGTCGCGCTCGCCGCGGCAGCATGGCTCGTCGCATTGGCGGCGTCGGACGTGCCGGGCACGTCACCGGCCGGCACGCCGCGCATCCGCTTGCCGTTCACCGCCATTCCGCGACCGCGACCGCGTGGCCGCGCGGAACGAGCGCGACGAGCGCGTTGAGAAGCGCGACGACCGCGAGCAGCACCATGCCGAGCGCGAGCGCGAGCGGCAGGTCGCCCTTGCTCGTCTCGAGCGCGATCGTCGTCGTCATGACGCGCGTGTAGCCGTCGATGTTGCCGCCGACGATCATCACCGCGCCGACCTCGGCGATCGCGCGGCCGAACGCGATCAGGAGCAGCGTGACGACCGCCCAGCGCTCGTGCAGGAGCATCAGCGCCGCGCGAACGAACGTTCCCGCGCCGAGCGAGCGCAGCTGCTCGCCGCCTTCGCGCAGCGCGTCGGCGACGAGCTGGCGCGCGAGCGCGGCGATGACCGGCAGCGCGAGGATCGTCTGCGCGATGACCATCGCGGTCGGCGTGAACAGGATTCCCCAGTCGCCGAGCGGTCCGCTGCGCGACAGCAGCAGATAGACGGCGAGGCCGACGACGACCGAAGGCAGCGCGAGCAGCGTGTCGAGAACGAGCAGCACGGCGCGCTGGCCGGGAAAGCGCGCCGCGGCCAGCCATGCGCCACCGGCGAGCCCGAGCCATGCCGCGCACAGGCACGCCGTTCCGCTCACCGCGAACGAGAGCGCGACCGTGCGGACCAGCGCCGCGTCGGCATGGACAATCAGGTCGAGCGCCAGCGAGGCCGCCTCGCCCACCGCGCTCATCGGTCCGCCTCCATCACGCGGACCATTCTGGATGTCGGCGGCGATGCAGACGATATGAAGACGCATGCATAGGGTCGAGCTCACGTACGCGCTGCGCGCGCGGGACGGCGCGGCGCGCGAGCTCCACCACCCGCTGATCGAGCTGCTCGGCGCGATCCACGCGCAAGGCTCGATCTCGGCGGCGGCGCGGCACCTCGGCCGCTCGTATCGCCACGTCTGGGGCGAGCTCAAGCGCTGGGAAGGCGAGCTCGGCCACGAGCTGCTCGTCTGGAGCAAGGGCCAGCGCGCTGCGCTGACGCCGTTCGGCGCCAAGCTGCTCTGGGCCGAGCGGCAGGCGCAGGCGCGGCTCGCGCCGCAGCTCGCAGCGCTGCGCGGCGAGCTCGAGCGCGCGTTCGCGGTCGCGTTCGACGACGCCGCCGCGGTGATCGAGATCGCGGCGAGCCACGACGAGGCGCTGCCGCTGCTGCGCGAGTGGACGGCGCGACGCTCGAACCTCCATCTCGACATCGGCTTCGTCGGCAGCGTCGACGCGCTCGCGGCGCTGAACGACGGGCGGTGTCTCGTCGCCGGCTTCCACACCCTCGTCGACGTGCCGGCGCGATCGCAGACGGCGCGCACGTATCGGCCGCTGCTCAAGCCCGGGCGCCATCGGCTGATCGGCTTCGCGTCGCGCAGCCAGGGGTTGATCGTCGCCGCCGGCAATCCGCTGCGCCTGACCGGCGTCGCCGACCTCGCGGCGCGCGGCGTTCGCTTCGTCAACCGCGCGCGCGGCACCGGCACGCGCGTCGTCCTCGACGAGCTGCTCGCGGCGGCGCGGACGAGCGCGACCGAGATCGACGGCTACGACCGCGTCGAGCCTTCGCACCGCGCGGTCGCGCAGGCGGTCGCGAGCGGCGACGCCGACGCCGCGCTCGGCATCGAGGCGGTCGCGCGCGACCGCGGGCTCGACTTCGTTCCGCTCGCCGAGGAACGCTACTTCCTCGCGACGCTCGCCGAGCACCTCGAGCGCCCTCCGGTCGCAGCGCTGCGCGGCGCGCTCGCTTCGAGCGAATGGCAGTCGACCCTCGCCGCGCTGCCCGGCTACGTGCCGCTGCAGAGCGGCGAGGTCGTCTCGCCGACCGCGCTGCCGTGGTGGCGAGCGGCGAAGCGCTGAGCCGCGGCGCGCGCCGTCAGCCTGGCCGCGGCGCGAAGTCCCTGAGGTGCAGCGCGCGCCAGACCTTCTCGGCCGTCAGCGGCATCTGCAAGCGCTCGGCGTCGCGGCCGAGGCCGGCGCGGTCGAGGACGTCGACGACCGC
>DASSRF010000040.1:0-4043 GCA_035701945.1 Caldimonas sp.
ATCGCGCTCGCCCGCGCCGCGATGTTCGACCGCAACTCGCCGGGAACGCACGCCGCGCTCGCGCCGCTCCTCTCCGCCGGAATGCGCGAGAAGAAGATCTCGGCCGAGATCTACCGCGGGCGCTGGGAGAACGTCGGAACGCCCGAGCAGCTCGCCGCGATCAATTCGTCGAGCTGAACCGCCCAGCGCGGCCCCAACGGGGCCGGCCCCTCCCTCTCGGAGGGAGGGGTTGGGGAGGGAGCAATCCTGTTCCGCCGCACGCGGCCGTCAGGCCGCGAGCGGCAGCGTGATCGCGTCGATGCGCGCAAGCACTTCTGGAGTGAGCTTCGGGATCGCATCGACGGCCGCCAGATTCGAGCGCAGCTGCGCGACGTTCGACGCGCCCGTGATCACGGTCGACACGCGCGGATTGCGCGCCGCCCACGCGATCGCGAGCTGGGCGACGGCGACGCCGAGCTCGGCGGCGATCGTCTCGAGGCTCGCCACCGCGGCGTTCTTCGCTTCGTCGGTCAGCCCCTTGGCGAGCCAGCCCATGTTCTCGAGCGCGCCGCGGCTGCCCGGCGGAATCCCGTTCCGGTACTTGCCCGTGAGCAGGCCGCTCGCGAGCGGGCTCCACGTCGTCAACCCGAGCCCGATGTCGTCGTAGAGGCGCGCGTACTCCTGCTCGACGCGCTTGCGGTGGAAGAGGTGGTACTGCGGCTGCTCCATCACCGGCTTGTGCAGGTGGTGCTTCTCGGCGATGTCCCACGCGGCGCGGATGTCGGCCGCGCTCCACTCGCTCGTTCCCCAGTAGAGCGCCTTGCCGCGCGTGACCATGTCGCTCATCGCCCAGACCGTCTCCTCGATCGGCGTGTGCGGGTCGGGCCGGTGGCAGTAGACGAGGTCGATGCAGTCGAGCTGCATGCGCCTGAGCGAGCCGTCGATCGCCTGCGTCAGGTACTTGCGGTTGAGCGTGTCGATGCGGTTGACCGGATTGCCGCTGTCGCGGCCGAGCCCCCAGAAGAACTTGGTCGAGACGACGTAGCTGAGGCGCGGCCACTTCAGCGCCTTGATCGCCTCGCCCATGACGACCTCGCTCTGGCCCTGCGCGTAGACCTCGGCGTTGTCGAAGAAGTTGACGCCGGCGTCCATCGCGACGGCGAGCATCTCCTTCGCGGCGGCGACGTCGACCTGGTTGTGGTACGTGATCCACGAGCCGAGCGAGAGCTCGCTCACCTTGAGGCCGCTCGCGCCGAGTCGGCGGTATTGCATGGGCATGGCTGTCGACAGGGGAAGACGGTGAGGAATCGGGGCCGGACTGCGGCCCCTTGATCGAGGGTAGCCGAAAGCCCGTTTCCGCGCCGGCCGCTACAGTGCCGGGATGCCTGCAGACGTCTCTTCGTTCCTCGCGCGCCGCCGGCGCGTCGCCGACGCCATCCGTGCCGGCGGCGGCGGCGTCGCGATCGTTCCGACCGCGCCCGAGCAGCGCCGCAACGGCGACAACGACCACCCCTACCGCCACGGCAGCGACTTCCACTACCTCACCGGATTCGCCGAGCCCGCTGCGTGGCTGATCGTCGCCGCCGACGGCCGCTCGACGCTCGTCTGCCGGCCGAAAGACGTCGAGCGCGAGATCTGGGACGGCGTTCGCCTCGGCCCCGATGCCGCACCCGCGGTGCTCGGCGTCGACGCCGCGTTCGCGCTCGACGCGCTCGACGAGACGATGGTCGCGAGCCTCGCCGACCAGCCGGCGGTCTGGTGGACCTTCGAGACGCCGCGGCTCGGCGAGCGCATCGCCGGCTGGCTCGAGCGCATCCGCTCGCACATCAGGAGCGGCGCCGAGGCGCCGACGATGCAGCGCGACCTCGGGCCGGTGCTCGCCGAGATGCGCCTGCACAAGGACGCCGGCGAGGTCGAGACGATGCGCCGCGCGGCGACGATCAGCGCGCAGGCGCACGCGCGCGCGATGCGCTTTTGCGCGCGCCGCTTTCGCGCCGATCCGGCTTCGAGCGTCGCCGAGTACGAGATCGAGGCCGAGCTGCTGCACGAGTTCCGCCGCCACGGCGCCGAGGGCCCCGCGTATCCGCCGATCGTCGCCGCCGGCAGCAACGCCTGCATCCTCCACTACGCGCCGGGACCGACGCCGCTCAACGCCGGCGAGCTCTGCCTCATCGACGCCGGCTGCGAGCTCGACGGCTACGCGAGCGACGTCACGCGCACGTTTCCCGCCGCCGGCCGCTTCACGCCGGCGCAGCGCGAGCTCTACGACATCGTCGAGGCGGCGCAGCGTGCCGCGGTCGCGGCGACGCGGCCGGGTGCGCGCCACCGCGACGCGCACATCGCGGCGGTGCGCGTCCTCGCGCAGGGCATGCTCGACACCGGCCTGCTCGACCGCAACGTCGTCGGCGACCTCGACGCAGTCGTCGAATCGGCGGCGTACCGCAAGTTCTACATGCACGGCACCGGCCACTGGCTCGGCCGCGACGTCCACGACGTCGGCGACTACCAGTCCGCCGACGAGGCTCCGGTCCAGCAGCCCGACTGGATGGGCGGCACCGTCGTCAAGAAGCCGTCGCGCGTGCTCGAGCCGGGCATGGCGGTGACGATCGAGCCCGGCATCTACGTCCGGCCCGGCGAGGACGTTCCCGAGCGCTACTGGAACATCGGCATCCGGATCGAGGACGACGCCGTCGTCACCGCCGACGGCTGCGAGCTGATCAGCCGCGGCGTTCCGGTCGCCGCCGCCGAGATCGAAGCGCTGATGCGCGACGCGTAGTCGTCGCACGTGCCGGTCTTCCTCATCTTCGCCGCCTGCGCGTTCGCGAGCGGCTTCGCGCTCCGCCTCGCCGATCCGATCGTGCTGCCGGTCGCCGCCCACTTCGCGATCGCGCCGGCGACCGCGGCGATGCTCAACACCGCGTACGCGCTGCCGTACGCCCTCGCGCAGCCGTTCCTCGGCGCCATCGGCGACCGCTTCGGCAAGGCGCGCTGCATCCAGGTCTGCGTCGGCGGGCTCGCGGTGGCGCTCGTCCTCGGCGCGCTCGCGCCGACGTTCGCGCTCCTCATCGCGACGCGCATCGCGGCGGGCGTCTTCGCCGGCGGCCTGATCCCGCTCGTCTTCGCCGACATCGGCGACCGCTTCGACCTCCGCGACCGCCAGGTGATGATCGGCTGGATGCTGTTCGCGATCATCTCGGGGCAGACGCTCGGCTCGGTCGTCTCCGGATTCGCGAACGACGCGTTCGGCTGGCAGAGCGCGCTCGCGATCGGCGCCGCGCTCGCCGCCGCCGCGACCGCGGTCGCGTGGGGGGCGATGCCGCGCGGCACCCACGCCGCCGCGAGCCGCGACGAAGGCTCGTTCGCCGACCTCTACAAGCGCGTCCTCGTCAATCCCAAGGCACCGTGGCTGATCGGCGGCGTCGCCGTCGAGGGCGCGTTCTTCTACGGCATCTTTCCGCACATGGGCGAGCTGCTGCGCGCCAACGCGCTGCCGGGCGATGCTTCGATCGCACGCATCACCGGAATCGTGCTCGGCGCGTTCGGCATCGGCGGGCTGCTCTACGCGGTGAGCGTGCGCGCGTTCCTGCGCGCGTTCGGCGTGCGCAGGATGTGCCTGATCGGCGCCGCCACCTCCGCCCTCGCGTACGCGACGCTCGCGTTCGCGACCACCTGGTGGCTGGCGGCGCTCGCGATGTTCGTCGTCGGCGTCAGCTTCTACATGCTGCACAACTCGCTGCAGACCGAAGCGACCGAGCTCGCGCCGTCGGCGCGCGGCTCCGCGGTCGCGCTCTTCGCCTGCGGCTTCTTCGCCGGGCAGGGGCTCGGGCCGCCGATCTACGCCGCGCTGCTGCACGCGCTCGGGCCGCGCGCGGCGCTCGTCGCGGGCGCGATCGTCATCGTCGTCCTCGGCCGCACGCTCGTCGCCCGCGTGATCGATCGCCGGATCGTCGCCGGGGCGGCGGAGCGCGCGCCGCGATAATCGCGGGCCCCGTTGCCGACGCCCTCGCCGTGACCGCCCCGATCGCCCCACTTCGCATCACCGCGTCGACCGTCACCACCGCCGC
>DASSRF010000041.1:0-13533 GCA_035701945.1 Caldimonas sp.
GGGTCCCGCTCGGCGGGCGCGGCGCCGAAGGCGCGCTGCCAGGCGCCCGCGTAGCCGAGGTGGAAGTCGAGCAGGACGCCGTCGGCGTCGAGGGCGATGAGCGGTCGGGGCACGGCGAACACTGTAGCGAGCCGCGCCGACGCGGGCTGTCGCCTGATCGACGCGCGGGCCTCTTGAAACGGGGTCTGCACTCCCTATAATCGTCCTGCTAGCACTCGTTCTGCTTGAGTGCTAATGGCAACCACGGTCGCCCGACCGCCTTCCGAGAGGCAGTCCCGAGCCCCCTCAATCCCAAGGAGATCGCATGAAACTTCGTCCGTTGCACGACCGGGTGGTCGTCAAGCGCGTGGAGCAGGAAACCCGGACCGCGTCCGGCATCGTCATCCCCGACAACGCCGCCGAGAAGCCCGACCAGGGCGAGGTGCTGTCGGTCGGCCCCGGCAAGCGCAACGAGCGCGGCGACATCACGACCATGAACGTCAAGGTCGGCGACCGCGTCCTGTTCGGCAAGTACAGCGGGCAGACCGTCAAGGTCGACGGCGACGAGCTCCTGGTGATGCGCGAAGAGGACATCTTCGCCGTCGTCGAGAAGTAATCAGCTAGAAGGATCCGGAGTCAACATGGCAGCAAAAGACGTTTCATTCGGCGGCGACGCTCGCTCGCGCATGGTCGAGGGCGTGAACATCCTCGCCAACGCGGTCAAGGTCACCCTCGGCCCGAAGGGCCGCAACGTGGTCCTCGAGCGCTCGTTCGGCGGCCCGACCGTGACCAAGGACGGTGTCTCGGTCGCCAAGGAGATCGAGCTCAAGGACAAGCTCCAGAACATGGGCGCGCAGATGGTCAAGGAAGTCGCTTCCAAGACCAGCGACATCGCCGGCGACGGCACGACGACGGCGACGGTGCTCGCGCAGGCGATCGTCCGTGAAGGCATGAAGTACGTCGCCGCGGGCATGAACCCGATGGACCTCAAGCGCGGCATCGACAAGGCGGTCGCGGCGCTCGTCGAGGAGCTGAAGAAGCAATCGAAGCCGACGACGACCAGCAAGGAAATCGCCCAGGTCGGCACGATCTCGGCCAACAGCGACGACGAAGTCGGCAAGATCATCGCCGAGGCGATGGACAAGGTCGGCAAGGAAGGCGTCATCACCGTCGAGGACGGCAAGTCGCTCGCCTCCGAGCTCGAGGTCGTCGAGGGCATGCAGTTCGACCGCGGCTACCTGTCGCCGTACTTCATCAACAACCCCGACAAGCAGGTCGCCGCGCTCGACAACCCGTTCGTGCTGCTGTTCGACAAGAAGATCAGCAACATCCGCGACCTCCTGCCGACGCTCGAGCAGGTCGCCAAGAGCGGCCGGCCGCTGCTGATCGTCGCCGAGGAAGTCGAGGGCGAAGCGCTCGCGACGCTCGTCGTCAACACGCTGCGCGGCATCCTCAAGGTCGTCGCCGTCAAGGCGCCGGGCTTCGGTGATCGTCGCAAGGCGATGCTCGAGGACATCGCGATCCTCACCGGCGGCAAGGTGATCGCCGAGGAAGTCGGCCTGACGCTCGAGAAGGTGCAGCTCGCCGACCTCGGCCAGGCCAAGCGCGTCGAGGTCGCCAAGGAGAACACCACGATCATCGACGGCGCCGGCGCCGCGGCCGACATTGAGGCGCGCGTCAAGCAGATCCGCATCCAGATCGAGGAAGCGACCAGCGATTACGACAAGGAGAAGCTCCAGGAGCGCGTGGCGAAGCTCGCCGGCGGCGTGGCGCTGATCAAGGTCGGCGCCGCGACCGAGACCGAGATGAAGGAGAAGAAGGCCCGCGTCGAGGACGCGCTGCACGCGACGCGTGCGGCCGTCGAGGAAGGCATCGTCGCCGGCGGCGGCGTCGCCCTCCTGCGCGCCAAGCAGTCGGCCGGCACGATCAAGGGCGACAACGCCGACCAGGACGCCGGCATCAAGCTGATCCTGCGCGCGATCGAGGAGCCGATCCGCATCATCGTGCAGAACTCGGGCGACGAGCCGAGCGTCGTCGTCGCCTCGGTCCTCAACGGCAAGGGCAACTACGGCTTCAATGCGCAGAACGGCCAGTACGGCGACATGATCGAGATGGGCATCCTCGATCCGACCAAAGTCACGCGCACCGCGCTGCAGAACGCCGCGTCGGTGGCGTCGCTGATGCTGACGACCGAGGCCATGATCTCCGAAGCGCCGAAGGAAGAGACCGCCGGCGCAGGCGGCGGCATGGGCGGCGGCATGGGCGGCATGGGTGGCATGGGCGGAATGGACATGTGACCTCGTCCCTGCCGGGACTCGAAAGGGCTGCTTCGGCAGCCCTTTTTCTTTGTGCGTTTGCGCACACGCGCGCGCACGCGGCGCGGCACGCCGAGAGCGCGCGAGATAATTGATGGCGACACGGCCCATGGCGATCGCTCCGCTTTTCCAACGCTTCGTCGACGATGAGCTCGCCCTCGCGCCGGCGCTCGTCGAGCGGGTCGTCGCCGGGACGGTGCAGCTGCTCGGGCCTTCGCGCGATGCGACCAACCCCGGCGGCGAGCGCGTTCACTACGCCGACATCGTCGCGACGCTGCAGAGCTCCGGCGATCTCTACGAGAAGACGTTCGTCGAGTCGCTGCGCCGGCAAGTCGCCGCCGAGCTCGACGAGCACGGCGGCGGCGCAGCGGCGGAGCCTCGCGGCGGCAGCGGCCTCGAGCTGATGGACGAGTCGCGCGTCGAGGTCGACATCGAGATCTCGCGCGCGATGCAGCTGATCGACAGCACCGCGGAATGGGAGCTGCGCGAGCTGCAGACGTTCACGTCGACGCTGGTCGGGCTCGGCCACGTCAGCGCGGAATCGAATCCGTTCAGGCCGCTCGTCTACGCGACCGCGCTCTGGGACGCCGCGTGTGCCGTGGTGGCGCCGCAGCTGCGGCGCGCGATCGTCCTGCGCACCTCGGCAGGGGTCGCCGCCGGACTGCTGAAGAACGCTTGGGCAGCGGCGACGTCGCGGCTCGAGGCACAGGGCGTCGAGCCCGGGGTCTATCGCACCGTCGTGCTGCCGTCGTCGTCGGCGTCGTTCGGACGACCGGCCGTCGAGCCGCCGCGCCAAGGGCCGCTCAGCACCCTGCTCGGCACGATCACGAGATCCGCCGATCTCGGGCCGCGGGATTCGCGCGGAGCCGCGCTGGCGTCCGCTTCGGGAACCCTCGGCGCCGTGCGCAGCGACGGCAGCGGGGCGCGTCGCGGCGGGTCTCTCGAGTCGGCGCTGCTTCGACTCGACGAGCTGCTGCGCCAACCCACGTTCGAGATTTCACGGCCGGGGCGGCCAGGCGGCGACAGCATCGCGCAGTACCGCGCCCAGCTCGTCGCGAGCGCGAGCGAGCCGGTCGATCGCCAGATCATCGAGCTCGTCACGCGCCTGTTCGAATCGCTCCTCGCCGACTCGCAGCTGCCGGGGCCGTTTCGCGCCGTCGTCGCGCGGATGCAGGTCGCGGCGCTGCGCGTCTGCCTCGCCGAGCCGGCGACGCTCGATTCTTACGAGCACGCGCTCTGGCGGCTGTTCGATCGCATCGGCCACACCAGTCTCGGCTACTCGCGTGTCGAGGACCCGCGTCTCTCGGCGTTCGCCACGTTCGCGGCCGCGGTGGCCGAGGAGATGGCCGGCGCCTCGACGCCCGATTCGGCGCTCTTCAGGCGCGGGCTCAACCGGATCGACGCGTTCCTCTCCGAGCAGCTGCAGGAGCAGCTGCGCGCCGCGCACGCCGCGGTGGCCGCGCTCGAGCTCGCCGAGCGGCGCGAAGTGCTGCAGCAGCACCTGACGCAGCGCCTCACCGACCAGATGGCGTCGATGCGGACTTCGCCGACGATCCGCCGCTTCGTCACCGGCGCCTGGGCCCGCGTCATCGCCAAGCAGATGCTCGACCACGGTGAGCAGTCGGAGCAGACGCTCGGCGCGCTGAAGACGGTCGACGATCTGCTCTGGAGCGTCAAGATCCCCGACCATCCGCAGAGCCGACAGCGCCTGATCGCGCTGCTGCCCGGCTTGCTGCAGCGCGTCCGCGCCGGCATGGAGGCGATCGCGCTGCCGGCCGTCGAGCAGCAGAGCGTGCTCAACGAGCTGATGACGATCCACACCGAAGCGCTTCGCCCCGGCGGCCGCTCGGCAGGCGGAACGGCAGCGCTCAGCCCGGAGGAGATCGTGCGCAGGATGCGCGAGGAAGTCGTCCCCGAGGCGCCGCAGCGCAGCTTCAGCGATTCGGTGATCGACCTGTCGTCGATGGAGACCGTTCCCGCCGAGCATCTGCCGAGCGGCGGCGAGCACGGCGACGACGACCCGGCACGGCGGATCGACGCGCTTCGCGTCGGCGACCGCCAGCGCGTCTTCCTGCACGGACGATGGAGCCGCGTGCAGCTGCTGTGGCGAAGCGACCACGGCCTCTTCTACCTCTTTGCCGGCGAGTCGCCGTCGCACACGCACTCGATCACCGGGCGCGCGCTCGAGCGGCTCGCTTCGGCAGGCCTGGTCCAGCCGATCGAGACGAAGCCGATCG
Organism: Caldimonas sp.; assembly: GCA_035701945.1. Lineage (GTDB taxonomy): Bacteria > Pseudomonadota > Gammaproteobacteria > Burkholderiales > Burkholderiaceae_C > Schlegelella_A. Next base: position 4,532 of record DASSRF010000041.1, read on the forward strand.
TGCAGCGCGCCGTCGACCGGATGATGCGCGACGTCGCGCCGCGCGCGTGATCGCTCAGCCGCCGAGCTCGCGCTCGATCTCGGCGATGACGAGCGCCGGCCGCTCGTGGACGATCCAGTGGGTCGCGTCGGGAACGCGAACGACGCGCAGCCGCGGCACGAATTCCTCGAGGCCGTCGAGCAGCGCGACCGGCAGCGCGATGTCGTCCTCCGCCCAGACGACGAGCGTCGGCGCGTGCGACGTCACCGCCGCGGCGGGCAGCTCGACGCGCATCACGGCGTCGTCGGCGCCGCGCGGCGGGCGCAGCGGCGACGCACGGTAGTAGTTGCAGCCGCCGCGCAGGCCCAAACGCCAGACCTCGCGGTAGCGCTCGCGCATCGCCTCGGTCAGCCAGCCGCCGCCGACGCGCGCCGGATCGGCGGCGCCCATGTTGGTGAAGAACGGCCACAGCCGCGCGAAGTCGTCGGCGCTGAGGAGCGCTTCGGCGTCGGGGCGGCAGAGGAAGTTCATGTACGCGCTCGCCGCCTGCTGCTTGGGGTTGTGGCGCAACTCGCGCAGGAACGTCGCCGGATGCGGCGAGTTGACGATGACGAGCCTGCCGATCGCCTCCGGCCGCTGCGCGGCGAGCCCCCATGCCAGCGCACCGCCCCAGTCGTGGGCGACCAGCGCGGCGAGCTCGCCGCCGAGCGCATCGATCAGCGACGAGATGTCGCCGACCAGATGCTTGGCGCGATACGCCTCGACGTCCGGCGGCGACGACGAGCGCTCGTAGCCGCGCAGGTTCGGCGCGACGCAGCGATAGCGCGTCGAGAAGTGCTCGAGGAGGTCGTCCCAGACGAACGCCGCCTCGGGAAAGCCGTGCAGGAAGACCAGGACCGGGCTGCCGCTCGAGCCGGCGCCGCGACAGCTCAGCTCGATGCCGTTGCCGAGCACGACGGTGAATGTCTCGATCATCGTTGCGCGCCCTCCCCGTGCGCCCAGCCGTGCAGGACCCGCGCAGCGTCGCCGACGCCGACTCTGCTCAGCGCCGAGAACGGCGACAGCGCGAGCTCGCTTTGGTCGGTCGCGAGCTCGGCGAGGACCGCGGCGGCGGCACGCAGCGCGACGTCGGTGTCGCGGCGATTGAGCTTGTCGACCTTGGTGAGGAGCGCGAGCAGCCTGACCGCGCCGTTGGCCAGCCGCGGGGCGACGAAGCCGAGCAGCTGGCGATCGATCGCGGTGAAGCCGAGGCGCGCATCGACGAGCACGACGATCGCGCTCAGGCTGCGCCGCACGGCGAGGTACTCGGCCATCACTTCCTGCCAGCGCAGCTTGGCGCCGCGCTCGACGGCGGCGTAGCCGTAGCCCGGCAGGTCGGCGAAGAGCGCATCGGGCGCGTCCTTCCGGCCGAGCTCGAACAGGTTGATGTGCTGCGTGCGCCCTGGCGTCTTCGACGCGAACGCGAGGCGCTTGTGCTGCGTCAGCGCATTGATCGCGCTCGACTTGCCGGCGTTCGAACGACCGACGAATGCGATCTCCGGCAGCTCGGTCGCGGGCAGCTCGGCGAGCGCGCTCGCGGTGGTGAGGAAGCGCGCGGTGTGCGCCCACGCGAGCGCGGCGCGGCTCGCGGTGTCGTCGTCGGAGGTGTGGGCGCCCTGTGCGGGGGTCGGCATCGGGGTGCTCGTGATCGCCGCGAATCGGCCATTGTAAAATTCTGCGTTTTGGCACGAGGGACCGCGCCCTACATGAAGCCCGCACCGAGCCTTCTTCGCGCGCTCGCGCTCGTCTGCGCGAGCGCCGCTGCGCATGCCGCCGAACCCGCCGCGAGCGCTCCCGACCCCGCCAAGGGTGCCGCGCTGTCGGCATCGGTGTGCGCCGCGTGCCACACCAACGACGGCTCGCGCGGCGTCGCCGCGAACCCGATCATCCAGGGCCAGCATCCCGACTACCTCGTCAAGCAGCTCGAGGAGTTCAAGGCCGGCAAGCGCGACAACCCGGTGATGAAGTCGATGGCGGCACCGCTGAGCGAGGCCGACATGCGAAACGTCGCCGCGTTCTACGCGAGCAAGCAGCCCAAGCCCGGCTTCGCGAAGAACAAGGACCTCGTCGCCATCGGCGAGAGGCTCTACCGCGGCGGCAGCGCCGAGCGCGGCGTGCCGGCGTGCTCGGGCTGCCACGGCCCGAGCGGCGCCGGCATCCCGGCGCAGTACCCGCGGCTCGCCGGCCAGCACGCCGACTACGTCGAAGCGCAGCTGACGGCGTTTCGCAGCGGTGCGCGCCACAACAACCCGGTGATGAACGCCGTCGCGGCCAAGCTCAGCGACCGCGAGATCAAGGCCGTCTCCGACTACGTCGCCGGGCTGCGCTGATCGGCAGCCGCGGCCCCCTCGGGCCTGAGCAGCAGCTGCTCCACGCCGTAGAGCTTGGCCAGCGCGGCGAGCTTGGCCGGCACGCCGCGGACGACGAACGAGCGCCCCCACGCGATCGCGAGCCGCTCGATCTCGAGCAGCACGGCGAGCGCCGACGAGTCGAGGTGCTGGAGCGAGGTCGCCTCTACGACGACCGGGCCTTCGCTGCCTTCGCTCTGCAGCGCCTGCTTGAGCATGCGCAGCGTCACCCGCGCCTCGCGCGACGTCAGCGTCGCCGGCAGCAACAGCATCAGCTCTTCGTGCCCGCGGCGGCGGACTTGTTGCGCTCGGCGAGCTTGGCGATCAGGCCGTCGATGCCGTTCGCGCCGATCTCGTTCGCAAAGCTGTTGCGGTAGTTCTCGACCAGCCAGACGCCCATCACGTTGACGTCGTAGATCTTCCAGGTGTCGCCTGCCTTCTCGAGGCGGTAGTCGAGCTGGATCGGATCGCCCTTGCCGCGGATCTCGGTGCGCACGACGACCTCGTTGTCGGTCGGCTGCGAGCGCATCGGCTTGAGCTCGACGGTCTGCTCGGCGCTGACCTGCGAGAGCGCGCCCGAGTACGTGCGGACGAGCAGCAGCTTGAACTCCTCCTGCAGGCGCTTCTGCTGCTCCGGCGTCGCCTGCCGCCAGTAGCGGCCGACCGCCTGCGACGTCATGCGCTGGAAGTTGACGTACGGCATCACCTTCTGGTCGACGAGCGCGATCACCTTGCGGATGTCGCCGGCGCGGATCGTCTTGTCGGCCTTGACGGCCTCGAGGACGTCGGTCGAAACCTCCTTGATGAGCGCGTCGGGCGCCTTCGCCTGCGCGTGCGCGCCGACCGCCGCGACGGAGAGGACCGCCGCCGCGAGCCAACCGCTGAATCTGGTCATGGACATGTCGTTTCCTTGTGCGAGATGGATGACGGAGGGTGCGCGATGTTCAGGAACCCTGCTCGGCGCAGGGAACGCACCCCGTGTGGTCAGACAACGCACGACCGGCCGCCCGGGTTCACAGCGGGCCGCTCAGCTCGGCGCCGACGCCGGTGCCGATGCCGGCGCTGCCGCCGCGGGCGGCGCGAGGTTGCCTTCGGCGGCGCCCGCTGCCGCCGACGCGGCCTCCTCGGGTGGCGACGGCGTCTGCGGAACGTCGCCGTCGAAGACCAGGCTGCGGCGCCGCTGCAGGTACGCGTCGCGAACGAACGTGTACTTGTCGAGCGAGATCTCGTCGATGACGCGCGTCGCGCCGAGCAGCGCCGAGCGGGTGTTGAGGATCTGCAGCACGGTCATGCCGACCTTCGCGCTCGTCTCGTCGAAGAACGCGGTCGGCGTCGCCTGCCAGTCGACCGGCAGCGCGACCGCGTCGCGCACGCTCGAGGGCCCCAGGATCGGCAGGACCACGTACGCGCCCGCGCCGACGCCGTAGCGGCCGAGCGTCTGCCCGAAGTCCTCGTAGTGGTGCTCGAGGCCCATCTCGGAAGCGACGTCGAGGATCCCGAACAGGCCGAACAGCGTGTTCGCGCCGACCCGCGTGGCGTCCTCGAAGCCCGCCTGGACCTTGCCCTGCAGCATGTTGTTGATCGCCGACCAGGCATCGGCGAAGTTGTTGAAGAAGTTGCCGACGCTGCGCCTGACCGGCTGGGGAACGACGTTCGTGTACGCGGTCGCGGCCGGGATCAGCACCGCGCGGTCGACGTCCTCGTTGAACTTGAAGACCTTGCGGTTCCAGTTCTCCCACGGGTCGAGCTTCTGCCCCGGGCCGCCGCGGCCTTCGCGGATCGTCTGGCAGCCGACGAGCGCGGCGGCGGCGACGAGCGCCGCAGCGATCCGCGCCGAACGTCGGCCTGGCGACTTCATTTCTTGCCTCCCCCCGCGCTCGACGCTGCCGGCGCCGGCACAGCACCGGCGTCGGCGGCCTTGTTGAAGAGAAACTGGCTGATCAGGCTCTCGAGCACGACTGCCGATTGTGTATGTTTGATCTCGTCTCCGGGTGCCCACATCTTCTCGGACGCGCCCGGCTCGACGCCGATGTACTGGTCGCCGAGCAGGCCCGAGGTCAGGATCCGCAGCGACGAGTCGGTCGGGAACTGGACGTCGCGCTGGATCGCCAGCTCGACGACACCCTGGTACAGCTTGGGGTCGAGCTTGATCGAGGCGACGCGGCCGACCGTGACGCCGGCGCTGCGCACCGGCGCACGCACCTTGAGCGCGCCGATGTTGTCGAAGTACGCGCGCAGCGTGTAGGTGTCGCCGCCGCTGAAGCTGCCGAGGTTGGCCGCCTTCAGCGCCAGGAAGACGAGCCCCGCCATGCCGAGCAGGACGAAGATGCCGACCAGCATTTCAACGCTTTTCTTGCCCATGACGTTTCCGGTGTGCGGTGGACGCCGCTACGGCGTCGAGAACATGAGTGCGGTGAGGACGAAGTCCATCATCAGCACGCCGAGCGAGGAGATGACGACGGTGCGCGTCGTGCCGTGGGCGACGCCTTCGGGAGTCGCTTCGGCCTCGTAGCCCTGGTAGAGCGCGATGAAGGTGCAGATGAAGCCGAACACGATGCTCTTGACGATGCCGTTGCCGATGTCGCGGCGGACGTCGACGCCCGACTGCATGATCGACCAGAAGTTGCCGGCGTCGACGCCGATCAGGAGCACGGCGACGACGTAGGCGCCGAGGATGCCGATCGACGAGAACAGGATCGCGAGGATCGGCATCGAGACGATGCCGGCGAGGAAGCGCGGCGCCAGCACCCGGCTGCGCGGATCGACCGCCATCATGTCCATCGCCGCGAGCTGCTCGCCCGCCTTCATCAGGCCGATCTCGGCGGTGAGCGAAGTGCCGGCGCGGCCGGCGTAGAGGAGCGCCGTCACGACGGGGCCGAGCTCGCGCGTCAGCGACAGGTTGACGATCAGGCCGAGCGACTCCGCGGCACCGTACGTCACCAGCGCGTAGTACATCTGCAGCGCGAGCACGAAGCCGACCGCGAGCCCCGACGCGAGGATGATGACGAGCGAGAGGTTGCCGATCGCGTGGATCTGCGCGACGACGAGGTACGGGCGCCTGAGCGCCGCCGGGCATGCGCGCAGGATGTCGAGGAAGAACGTCGCATGGTGGCCGAGGATGCGCAGCACCTCGAGCGTGCGCCTGCCGACGGCGGCGATCGCCTCGCTCAAGCGTTCACTCCGAAGTCCTCGGCGAGCGGCCGCGCCGGGTAGTGGAATCGCACCGGCCCGTCGGGCTCGCCGCGGATGAACTGGCGCACCTCGGGGTCTTCGGACGCGGCCAGCTGCTTGGGCGTGCCGTGGGCGACGACCTTGCCCTGCGACGACATCAGGTACGCGTAGTCGCAGATCGAGAAGCACTCGTCGACGTCGTGCGAGACGACGATCGACGTTCCGCCGGTGGTGTCGTTGAGGGTGCGGATCAGGTTGGCGGCGATCGACATCGAGATCGGGTCGAGCCCGGCGAACGGCTCGTCGTACATCAGCAGCTCGGGGTCGAGCGCGATCGCGCGCGCGAGCGCGACCCGGCGCGCCATGCCGCCCGACAGGTCGGCGATGCGCAGCCCGGCGGCGCCGCGGAGGCCGACCGCGTTCAGCTTCATGAGCACGATGTCGCGGATCATCGCCTCGTCGAGGTCGGTGTGCTCGCGCAGCGGGAAGGCGACGTTGTCGAACACCGACAGGTCGGTGAAGAGCGCGCCGAACTGGAACAGCATGCCGAGCCGGCGCCGCAGCGCGAAGAGCTGCGCGTCGTCGTGCGCGTCGACGACGTCGCCGAAGACCCGCACCGTCCCCGAGTTCGTCGGGTACACGCCGCCGATCAGGCGCAGCAAGGTGGTCTTGCCGCAGCCCGAGCCGCCGAGGATCGCCGTCACCTTGCCGCGTCCGAACGCCAGCGAGACGTCGTTGAGGATCGTCCGCCTGGCGTCGTAGCCGAAGACGACGTGGTCGATCTCGACCAGCGGGTCGCTTGAGGAGGAGACAGTCGCCGTCGCGGAGAGACCGACCATCAGCGAGGCAACTCGCTGGAGCCCGTGAGGTACTCGTCGATGGCGCGCGCGGCCTGCCGGCCTTCGCGGATCGCCCACACGACGAGCGACTGGCCGCGGCGGACGTCGCCGGCGGCGAACACCTTCGGCACGCTCGTCGAGTAGCCGCCGACCGCGTCGGTGCTCGCCCTGGCGTTGCCGCGCGCGTCGCGCTCGACGCCGAACGCCTCGAGCAGGCTCGCGAGCGGGCCGACGAAGCCCATCGCGAGGAGGACGAGCTGGGCCGGGATGATCTGCTCGGTGCCGGGCACCTCGGTCATCTTCCCGCCCTGCCATTCGACGCGGACCGACTTCAGCGCGGCGAGCCTGCCGCCTTCGCCGATGAACTCCTTGGTCGCGATCGCGAACTCGCGCTCGCAGCCTTCCTCGTGGCTCGACGACGTGCGCAGCTTGATCGGCCAGTACGGCCAGACGAGCGGCTTGTTCTCCTGCTCGGGGGGCATCGGCAGCAGCTCGAACTGCGTCACGCTCTTGGCGCCATGGCGGTTGCTCGTGCCGACGCAGTCGCTGCCGGTGTCGCCGCCGCCGATGACGATGACGTCCTTGCCGTCGGCGCGGATCTGCCGCTCAACGCTGCCGCCGGCGTTGACCTTGTTCTGCTGCGGCAGGAACTCCATCGCGAAGTGGATGCCTTCGAGGTCGCGCCCGGGCACCGGAAGGTCGCGCGAGCGCTCGGCGCCGGCGGCGAGCAGCACGGCGTCGAACTCGGCGAGGAGCGCGTCGGCGCTCACCGTTTCGCCCGACCAGTCGGTGACGATCTCGCCCGCGGCGGGAGTGCCGACGCGAACGCCGGGCCGGAAGACGACGCCTTCGGCCTCCATCTGCGCGATCCGCCGATCGATGTGCGACTTCTCCATCTTGAAGTCGGGGATGCCGTAGCGCAGCAGCCCGCCGATCGCGTCGTTGCGCTCGAAGACCGTGACGGCGTGGCCGGCGCGCGCGAGCTGCTGCGCGGCGGCGAGGCCGGCCGGCCCGGAGCCGACGACCGCGACCGTCTTGCCGGTCTTCTTCGCCGGCGGCCGCGGGACGACCCAGCCTTCGGCCCAGGCGCGGTCGATGATCGCGTGCTCGATCGACTTGATGCCGACCGGGTCGTCATTGATGTTGAGCGTGCACGCCGCTTCGCACGGCGCCGGGCAGATGCGGCCGGTGAACTCGGGAAAGTTGTTGGTCGAGTCGAGCACCGCGAACGCAGAGCGCCAGTCGCCCCGGTACACGAGATCGTTGAAGTCGGGGATGATGTTGTTGACCGGGCAGCCGCTGTTGCAGAACGGGGTGCCGCAGTCCATGCAGCGCGCGCTCTGCACCTTCGCGTCGTCCTCCTTCAGCGTGAAGACGAACTCGCGGTAGTTCTTGACGCGCTCGGGGACCGGCTCGTGGTCCTCCTCCACGCGCGCGAAATCCATGAAGCCGGTGACGTTGCCCATCGCTCGATCGTTGTTTCGCTGGCCTACTTGGCCACCGGAGTCCTGACGGTCTTGCCGGCGCCGCGCGCCTTGGCGATCACGTCGTCGGCGGCGCTCGACGCTCGCATCTCGCCGAGCGCGGTCATCGCCTTCAGGCTGATCTCGGCGAGGGCGCGCTTGTATTCGTTCGGGAACACCTTGACGAACTTCGGCAGCGCCTCGTCCCAGTGGTCGAGGATCTCGCGCGCGCGCAGGCTCCCGGTCCACTGGTGGTGGTCGCCGATGAGCGACTTCAGCAGCACCTCGTCGGCCTGCTCGCGGTGCCAGATCGCGCGCTCGAGCGACTTCTCCTGCTCGGCGACCGGCAGGACGCGGCCGAGCGAGACCATCGCGGTGTTGCAGCGCGAGGCGAACTTGCCGTCTTCGTCGTAGACGTAGGCGATGCCGCCGCTCATGCCGGCGGCGAAGTTGCGCCCGGTCCTGCCGAGGACGACGACGGTGCCGCCGGTCATGTACTCGCAGCCGTGGTCGCCGGTGCCTTCGACGACCGCGGTGGCGCCCGACAGCCGCACCGCGAAGCGCTCGCCGGCGACGCCGCGCAGGAACGCCTCGCCGCCCGTCGCGCCGTAGAGGACGGTGTTGCCGACGATGATGTTCTGCGTCGCGTCGCCGCGAAAGTCGATGCTCGGCCGGATCGCGAGCCGGCCGCCCGAGAGGCCCTTGCCGGTGTAGTCGTTGGCGTCGCCGATCAGGTAGATCGTGATCCCGTGCGCGAGGAACGCACCGAAGCTCTGGCCGCCGGTGCCTTCGGTCTGGATGAAGATCGTGTTGTCGGGCAGCCCTTGCGGATGGCGGCGGATCAGCTCGCCCGACAGCATCGCGCCGACGGTGCGGTTGACGTTCCTGACGTGCTCGAGGATCTGCACCTTCTCGCCGCGCTCGAGCGCGGGAGCGCACTTCTCGATCAGCCGCACGTCGAGCGCCTTGGCGAGGCCGTGGTCCTGCGCCTCGACGTGGCGGCGCGCGACCTCGGCCGGCGCGGTCGGCGCCTGCAGCACGCGGCTGAAGTCGAGCCCGCGCGCCTTCCAGTGCGCGATGCCCTTCCTGGTGTCGAGCAGGTCGACGCGGCCGATCAGCTCGTCGAACGTGCGCACGCCGAGCTCGGCCATGATCGCGCGCGC
>DASSRF010000042.1:0-10857 GCA_035701945.1 Caldimonas sp.
GAGGCCGCGCCAGCCGATCGCCTGGCGCGCCTTCTCCAGCTCCTCGTCGCTCGGCCGGACGCGATTGCGGTAGTCATATAAGTGGCCGACCGCGGCGTAGGTGATGTCAAACGCGCCACCCGAGAGCTCGGAGAACTCGGCGGCGCGAACGATCAGCCGCGCCATCTCGACGCTGACCGGCACCGGCGCGTCATGTGCCTCGCGGTTGATCCGCGACAGCTCTGAATCGTCCTTGAACGGACTCATCGTGCGGTCGATGCGGCGCATCTCGTCCATCACCGCGGTGATCGCCGCTTCGCCCGCACCCCGTTCGTCGGCCCAGAGCTCGACGACGATGCTCGTGCCCATGATCGCCTCTTCGCGCTTCAGCCAGCCGGCGCGGCGCCCGGGCAGGAAGCGCTCTAGCACGGCGGCCTCGCGGGGTCCAGCCTTCTCGGTGGCGTACACGATCGGCTCTCGGCGTTGGCGGTGGCGACGGATGGATACGAATGCCGGCGGGATCGACGCACGCAGACGACGTGCCCGTCCGTCGGCGGCCCGCGACGGCCAAGAAACGGCAGGTTTGCGCCGCCGCTGCGCGGCGCGACCGCTCGCCGCGATCGATCAGGCGACGAATTTTTCACGGCGTGCGTGCAGATGCTTCACGTGTGTCCGAACGCAACGGCGGCGCCGCCGTTGCGTCAGCGCCGCGGCGCGAACCACATCCGCTGGAAGACTCCGTCGCGGTCGACGAGATGCTTCAGCGCCCCCGCCGCATGGATCACGACGACCGCGACGGCCGTCCACAGCAGCACCGCGTGCGCCGCGAACCACGCCTCCGAGAGATCGTGGTCGGGAGCCGTCCAGCGCGGCGTCGCGATGCCGAACCAGGCGACGCCCGCCTTGCTGTACGACGCGCCGAGATAGCCGGTGATCGGCAACGCGACCATCAGCAGATAGAGCAGCGCATGGCTCACGCCCGCGAGCCTCGCGTGCCACGGCGGGCCGGGCGGCAGCGGCTCGGGGCGATGCGCGAGCCGCCAGAGGACGCGAACGACGACCAGCGCGGCGATGACGAGGCCGATCGACTTGTGCAGGTCGAACCACTGCTCGCTGCCCGGCTGGCGCCGGATCCACATCATCCGCCAGCCGATCGCGGCGGTGCACGTCATCAGGATCGCGAGGAGCCAGTGCAGCGCGATCGCGGTGCGGCTGTAGCGCCACGAAGGCGCCGGCGCGCGCTGCGAGGTCACAGGTCGTCGACGTGCTCGACGATCTTGCGCAGGTACTCGAGCTCGCGCATGCGCTCCTGCGCGACCGAGCGCAGGTCGTCGATCTCGGCGTTCTGCAGGCGCAGCCGCTCCTCGGTCTTGGTGCGGATCGCGTCGGCGCGGCGCACCTCGGTCTTGAGCTCCTCGATGCCCTCTTCCATCTCGACGTATTCCCTGATGCGCGCCTCGAGCCGGGTGATCTCCTCCGACTTCGCGGCGACGTTGCGCGCGAGCTGCGCCTCGCGCCGACGGCTCGAGCGCATCTGCAGCCTGAGCAGCACGTACATGATCGACACCGCCACCAGCGTGATCGCCGTGACGAGCAGCAGTCCCCACAGGATCTGAATGACGAGCTCGCTGGGATTCAACGACGTTCCCTTTCTTCTTGTGCGCACAAGGATACGGAAAGCGCCTCCCGAACCGGGGGGCGGTCGGGTCGGAACGTGACTTCCTGCGCACCTGCGGGCCGCCCCGCGACACCCGGGCTTGACGCGTCGACCACTGCGTCCGGCAGCGAGCGCCGCTGCGCGAGCGCGCGCCGGCTACGCAGCACGCGCCGCCGGCGCGCTGCCGATCCGCTCGGCGACGACAAGTGCCTGTGTCGCGATCGCGCGCAGCAGCCCGCCCGGCTGGCGGATGTCGAAGCCGACGAAATAGATCCCGGCGAGCGCGCCGGCGCCGACGACGTCGCGCGGCAGGCCGTGCTCGTCGACCGGCAGTGCGACACCGGGAAAGAGCGCCTCGACGCCGGCGCGGTACCCGGTCGCGAGCACGATCGCATCGAAACGCCCGGCGCTGCCGTCGACGAACTCGGCGCCGTCGGCCACGAGGCGGCGGATTCCCGGCCGCACCGCGATCTCGCCCGAGCGGATCCTCGCCAGCGTGCCGACGTCGATCACCGGCGTGCGGCCGAGTTCGCGCAGCGCGCGCAGCGGCGAGATCGGCGAACGGCGCAGGCCGAGCTGCGAGAGATCGCCGACGGTCAGGTCGGCGAAGAAGCTCGCGAGCGCATCGCCGAGGCGGCGCGGCAGGCTGGCGAGCAAGATCGACGTCTTCTGCGTCGGCCGGCCGAGGACGTCGCGCAGGACGACGTTGACCGGCGAGCGCACCGACAGCGTCGTCGCCACGCCGTGCTCCGCGAGGTCGAGCGCGATCTCGGCGCCGGTGTTGCCCATGCCGACGACGAGCACGCTCTTGCCCGCGAACGGCGCCGCGTTGCGGTACTCGCGGCTGTGAAGGATGTCGCCCGCGAACGTCGGCTCGCCATCGAGCGCAGCGACGTTGGGATGCTGGTTCGCTCCGGTCGCGACGACGACGGCGCGGGCGCGGATCGCTTCGCCCGACCGCGTCTCGACGCGCCACGCGTCGCCGTCGCGAACGATCGCCGTCGCCTCGCTGGCAAAGCGCGGCTCGATGCCGGCGTGCTTCGCGTACGCATCGAGGTAGTCGACGACGCCCTGGCGCGGGACGTACTTCGGCTGCGCGGCGGGAAAAGCCATCCCGGGCAGCGCCGAGAGCGACTTCACGGTGTGGAGATGGAGCCGCTCGTAGTGCGAGCGCCACGACGCGCCGACCGCGTCCGCCTTTTCGAGCACGAGCGACCGGCGACCCTTCGCGGCGAGCGTCGCGGCGACCGCGAGCCCCGCGGGCCCGGCACCGATCACGACGACCTCGGTCGACTCCATGCGCGCCCCCTTGGCGCGCAAGGATAGTGCCGCGCCGACGCGTCGCGGCGTCTCAGCGGCGCGCCTCGAAGACGACGTTGAACGACGTCTCGGCGGCGCGGCGGAAGCGCGTGAAGCCGCCTTCGGCCGCGACCTCGCGCAGGCGCCGCTCGCCCGCCTGCGCGCCGAGGCAGCGGCCGACCTCCTGCGCCCGCGACGCCGGCGTGCAGATGAACGTCGACGCCGCGTAGGCCATCCTGCCGAGGGGAGTGAGGTTGTCCTCGAGGCGATCGTTCGCGTACGGCTCGACGATCATCCAGGTGCCGTCGTCGGCGAGGCACTCGCGCACGTGCTCGGCCGCGCCGACCGGGTCGCCCATGTCGTGCAGGCAGTCGAACATCGCGACGAGGTCGAACGTGCCGCCGAAGTCCTTCGCCTTGGCGACCTCGAACGTGACGCGGCCGGCGACGCCGGCCTTCTTCGCCGCGGCGCGCGCGTGCTCGATCGACGGCGCGTGGTAGTCGAAGCCGACGAAGCGCGAGGCGGGATACGCATCCGCCATGATCAGCGTCGATGCGCCGTGACCGCAGCCGACGTCGGCGACGGTCGCGCCGTCGCGCAGCCGCGCCTCGACGCCGTCGAGCGCCGGGATCCAGCTCGACACGAGGTGCGCCGCATAGCCGGGGCGAAAGAACCGCTCGGTGCCCTGGAACAGCGAAGCGTCGTGCTCGTGCCAGCCGACGCCGAGTCCGGTGCGCAACGCCTGCGCGATCTTCGGGATGGCGCGGAACTGCGCGTTCGCGACCTGGAACGCGCCCGGAATGAACGCCGGGCTGCCTTCCTCGGCAAGCGCGAACGCCTGCTCCTCGGTCATCGCGAAGGTCTCGGTCGCGGCGTCGTACTCGACGTAGCCGCTCGCCGCCTGGCACGACAGCCACTCGCGCAGGTAGCGCGGGTCGGTCTCCGTGCGCCGCGCGAGCGCCTCCGCGGTCCCCGGGCCGCCGCTCGCGATCGCCTTGTAGAGCCCGAGCTGGTCGCCGACGACGACCGTCGCCGCGTGCATGACCGCGCCGAAATCGGCGACGAATCGGCCCATGAAGTCGTTCAGCTTCGCTTCGTCGATCGCCATCGCTGCTCCTTGCAGTTCCAGTTGCGTTGGGTGCCTTCTTCGCGGACCGCGGCGATGGGCGGCGGTTGGACGCGAATCCGGCGGTCGAGCGCCTCGGTCGGGTGGGCGGCGACTTCATTTCTATAATCGCGCGCCGTTGTGTCGCACCTGTGCCGACGCCGGGGCTCGGGGAGATTCCATGATTCGACTTCGTGGGGCCGCGATCGGCTCTCGCTGCGCGGCGTTCGCGCTGTTCGCCGTCGCCGCCGCGGCCGCTCACGCCGCGGACCGCTTCGTGATCTCGAGCGACGGCCAGGAGGTCACCGACTCGACGACCAAGCTCGTCTGGCGGCGCTGCGGCGAAGGCCAGCGCTTCGACGGCAAGACCTGCTCGGGCAAGCTCGCCAAGTACAAGTACGCGCAGGCGCGCCAAGCCGCCGAGGCGGCCGCCAAGAGCACCGGCAAGGCGTGGCGGATGCCGACGCGCGAGGAGCTCGTCTCGCTCTTCGACGAAAAGCTCAAGCGCAAGCCCGACGGCAGCGTCTTCCCGGCGGCGACGAACGGTCCGTTCTTCGCCACCCGGGCCGGCAGCGACGACGACCTCAACGCCTGGCTCGTCAACTTCCGCAACGGCCGCGTGAGCGGCTACGCCGGGCAGAAGGCGTTTCCGCTGCGCCTCGTCCGCACGCCGTAGCGCGCAACGCGCGCGTCAGCCGCTGCGCTCGAGCGCGAACACCTCGACCGGCACCGACTTGCCGCGCAGCTCGACCGCACCGAGCGGCTCGACGGCGAAGTCGGCGCCGAGCTCGGCGCGCGTCGCCGCGTCGACGAGGATCGCGCGCTCGACCGCCTTGGTGTGCTGCTCGAGACGCGCCGCGACGTTGACGGTGTCGCCGATGCAGGTGTAGGTCGCGCGCTGCTGCGTCCCGGTGTAGCCGGCGACGAGGTTGCCGGTGCCGATGCCGATGCCGATCCGGATCGGCGCCCGGCCCGCGCTGTTCCGTTCGACCGCGAGCAGCTCGATCATCTCGATCATGTCGAGCGCCGCGAGCGCGGCAGCCTCGGCGTGCCGCTCGAGCGGCAGCGGCGCGCCGAAGATCGCCATCAGGCCGTCGCCGATCATCTGGTTGACGACGCCGCCGCGGCCGTTGATCGCGTCGAACATCAGCGTGTAGTAGGTGTTGAGCAGCTCGATCGTCTCTTCGGGAGGCTGCGACTCGACGAGCGTCGTGAAGCCGCGGATGTCGCAGAACATGACCGTCGCGTCGACGTGCCGCCCCTGCAGCGCGAATCCCGACTGCTGCAGGTCCTGCGCGACCTCCGAGGTGGCGAAGCGACGCACGAGCTCCTTCTGCTGGTCGCGCAGGCGCTTCTTCTCGAGGCTGGCGCCGATCCGCGCCTTGAGCAGCACGGCGTTGACCGGCTTGGTGAGGTAGTCCTCGGCGCCGAGCTCGATGCAGCGCACGACGTTGGCGATCCCCTCGAGCGACGACGTCACGATCACCGGCAGGTCGCGCAGCGCACGGTCCTCGGTCAGCTGCTCGAGGACCTGGAAGCCGTCCATCTCGGGCATCTCCATGTCGAGCAGGAGCAGGTCGTAGCTGCCCTGGCGCAGCATCTCGAGCGCGACGCGGCCGTTCGGCGCGCACTCGACCGCGTGGCCCTGCAGCTCGAGGCTGCGCTGCAGGAGCAGCCGGTTGACCTTGTTGTCGTCGGCGACCAGCAGCCGGGCCGCGCCGCGCAGCGGATCAGGCACGTCGCAGCTCCTGCAGCCGGGCGCGGACGCGCTCGTACTCGCGCGCGAGCGCGTCGAGCTCGGCGTCGCCGCCTCCGGCCGGGACTCCGTTCAGCTCGAGATCGCGCGCGAGCGTGCCCAGCCGGGTCGCGCCGAAGGTGTTGGCGTTCGACTTGAGCGAATGCGCGGCGCGGCGAAACGCGTCGGGACGACCGGTCGTCGCCGTCGCGCGCAGCTCGGCGAGCATGCGCGGCGCCTCCTCGAGGAAGGTGTCGACGAGCTCGGCGACGAAGTCGGCGCCGGCGCTTTCCTGCAGCTCGATGAACATCGCGTTGTCGATCGGCGGCGCTTCGGCCATCGTCATCTCCCGTTCCTGACCGGAACCGCGGCGAGCGCCTCGACGAGGCGATCGACCCGGATCGGCTTGGTCAGGTAGTCGTCCATCCCCGCCTCGATGCACATCTCGCGGTCGCCCTGCATCGCGTTGGCGGTCATCGCGACGATCCGCGGCCGGTTCGCCGCCGGCATCAGCGCGCAGATCCGGCGCGTCGCATCGAGTCCGTCGAGCTCGGGCATCTGCACGTCCATGAGGACGACATCGTAGGTCTGCCGCTGCACCGACTCGACCGCCTCGATGCCGTTCGACGCGAGGTCGGCGCGGTAGCCCATCTGCTGCAGCAGACGGAGCGCGAGCTTCTGGTTCACGACGTTGTCCTCCGCGAGCAGGATCCTGAGCGGATGGCGGGTCGCCATCTCCGGATCCATCTGCGGCTTCGCCGGAGTCGGCGCGACCGGCGCGACCGGTTCCTTCGCGAACAGGCCGACGAGGGTGTCGAACAGGTGCGACTGGCGGATCGGCTTGGCGAGATAGGCGTCGAAGAGGCCTTCGGTGTCGCCCGCCTCGCGCCGGCCGAGCGAGCTGAAGAGGACGAGCGGCAGCTCGCGGCGCGCCGCGCGCATCTTGCGCGCGAGCGCGAGCCCGTCCATCTCGGGCATGTGCATGTCGAGGATCGCGACGTCGAAGGGCTCGCCCGCCGCGACCCAGCCGAGCGCCTCGTTCGGCGACTCGGAGTCGCGCGCCGTCATCCCCCACTTGCCGGTCTGCAGCGAGAGCACGCGCCGATTCGTCGTGTTGTCGTCGACGACGAGCAGGCGCTTGCCCTGCAGCTCTGGCTGGACGCCGACGAACTCGCGCCGCCGGCTCGCCGGCAGCTCGGCGACCGCGGCCTCGATCGTGAACACGAAGGTCGAGCCGTGGCCGGGGCCGGCGCTCTCGGCCCACATCGTTCCGCCCATCAGCTCGGCGAGCCGCTTGCTGATCGCGAGGCCGAGGCCGGTGCCGCCGTACTTGCGCGTCGTGCTCGAGTCGGCCTGCGAGAACGACTTGAAGAGCCGCCCCATGCCTTCGGCGGTCAGGCCGATGCCGGTGTCGCGCACCGCGAACGTCAGCACGGCGCGCCCCTCGGCCGCCCACTCGCTGCGGACGGTGACGACGACCTCGCCGCGCTCGGTGAACTTGACCGCGTTCGACAGCAGGTTCAGCAGCACCTGGCGCAAGCGCGTGAGGTCGGCGCTGATCGCGGCCGGAACGTCGCCCTCGAAGACGTACGCGATGTCGAGGCTCTTCTCGGTCGCGCGCGTGCTGACGAGGTCGAGCGCCGACTCGACGCACTCGCGCAGGTCGAACGGATGCGACTCGATGTCCATCCGCCCGGCCTCGATCTTCGAGAAGTCGAGGATGTCGTTGATGATCGTGAGGAGGGCATCGCCCGACTCGCGCACCGTCTGCACGTAGTCGCGCTGCTCGGCGTCGAGCTTGGTGTCGAGAAGCAGGCCGCTCATGCCGATGACGGCGTTCATCGGCGTGCGGATCTCGTGGCTCATCGTCGCGAGGAACGCGCTCTTCGCCTCGTTGGCGGCCTCGGCGGCGGCGCGCGCCTCCTGAGCCTGCCGGAACAGGCGCGCGTTCTGGATCGCGATCACCGCCTGGTCGGCGAAGGTCTGCAGCAGCGCGAGCTCCTTGGTGCTGAACGCGCCCCGCGACCGCGAGACGCCGACCGCGCCGATGCCGCGGCCTTCCCAGACCATCGGCGCGAACGCGACCGAGTGATAGCCGATCAGCTCGCCCATCCTGCGCAGCACGGGCGGCGTGTCGGGGTCGTTCAGCACGTCGGCGTAGTGCGCGACGCGTCGCTCGCGGATCGCGCGGCCCGCCGGAGTGATGTCGACCCGCGCCGGGAAGGTCGCAGCGACCGTCTCGCGCGCGTTGCCGACGTAGGCGGCGATCTGCAGCAGTCCCTCGTCGTCGACGAGGAGGACGTCGAGCTCGTCGCCGCCGAACAGGTGTTTGCAGCTCTCGAGGATCTTCTCGAACACCGGGTTGGCGTCGGCGACCGAGGCGCTGATCACGCTCAGGATCTCCGCCGACGCCTTCTGATGCTCGAGCGCTTCCCTCGTCTCGTTGAGCAGGTGCGCGTTCTGGATCGCGATCACCGCCTGGTCGGCGAAGGTGCGCAGCAGCCGTTGCTCTTTCTCGTCGAACGCGCGCAGCTCGCGGCGTCCGACCATCACCGAGCCGATCACCTTGCCCTCCCATAGCATCGGCGCCAGCGCCAGGGCGTACGTCTCGTCGCCCTGCATCTGGGCGACGCGCCGCACCGGCATCGGCACGTCCGGGTCGTGGAGGACGTCGGCGAACGTCAGCAGCCGATGGTCGCGCATCACCCGTTCGGTCGCGGTGCCGGCGAGCGGAATCGGAAAGAGGCGGCGCATGCGCTCGACGCGCTCGGCGTCGGAGCCGCGGATCGCGCCGATCTTCAGCTTCTCGCCGCCTTCGTCGATGAGGAAGACGACGAGCTGGTCGCCGCCGAACAGCCGCTCGCACGCGAGCAGGATGCGGTCGAACACCGGGGCGGGGTCGGCGACCGAGCTGCTGATCGTCTGCAGCACCTCGCCGATCGCGGTCTGCTGCTCGAGCGCCTCGCGCGTCTCGTTGAAGAGGCGCGCGTTCTGGATCGCGATCACCGCCTGGTCGCTGAAGGTCTTGAGCAGCGCGTTGTCGCGATCGCGCAGGCCGTCGGCATCGCTGCACACCATCGTGATCGCACCGATGCCGCGGCCTTCCCACATCAGCGGCGAGACGATCACCGCCGTGTCGTTGCCCATCCGGGCCGCGGCCTGGACGCCGGGCTGGCCGGCATCGCCGCTCGCGAGGTCGCGGATCTCGATCAGGCCGCCGCTGCGGATGGCGCGGTCGGTGAGCGTGCCCGCGAGCGGACGCGGGAACGAATCGAGGGTCTGCTTCTCGATCTGCGCCGCCTCGGCGGCGCCGATGGCGGCTCGCATCGCCGGCGTCACCCGATACACCGGCAGCGTCAGCTGTCCGTCGTCGTCGACGATCGAGAGCGCGAAGGCGCGCGCCGAGAACAGGCGCTCGCAGCACTCGATGATCTTGTCGAACACCGGCGCCGCGTCGGCCATCGAGTGGCCGATCACGTCGAGCACTTCCGCCGTCGCGGTCTGCCGCTCGAGCGCCTCCTTCGTCTCGTTGAAGAGGCGCACGTTCTCGATCGCGATCACCGCCTGGCTCGCGAACGTCTGCAGCAGCGCGATCTCCTTGTCCCCGAACAGGCCGGGCATGCTCCTCGTCACCGAGATCGCGCCGACGACCTCGCTCTCGCGCAGCATCGGCACGCCCAGGACCGCGCGATAGCCCGCGGCATCGGCGAGGTCCTTGACGCCATATTCGGTTTCGCTCGCGAGAGCGACGTCCGCGATGTTGATCACGGCACGCTCGCGCACCGCCCGCGCCCCCGCCGAGCCGCCGCTGGGTCGCATCGGATAGAGCCGGCGCACCGTCTCGAGAGCCCCCTTGTTGACGGCGTACATGCCGCCGATGTCGACCCATTCGCCGTCGTAGCGGAACACCCATCCCGTCGTGGCCCCCGTCAATCGCGCCGAACGCTCGGCGATGACGTCGAACACCGGCTGCGTGTCGGTGACCGAGCCGCTGATGACACGGAGCACCTCCGCGGTCGCGGTCTGCCGTTCGAGCGCCTCCTTGGTCTCGTTGAAGAGGCGCGCGTTGTCGATCGCGATCACGGCCTGGTCGGCGAACGTGCGAACGAGCGCGACCTCGGCGGGCGCGAACGCGCGCACCTCGCGCCGCAGCAGCGTGATGACGCCGATCGGAGCGTTCTCGCGGATCATCGGCACCGAAAGCACGGTGCGAAAGGCGTGTCGCGCCTGCAGCTCGCGGGCGTCGGGGAAGTCGCTGTCGAGCAGCGGGACGATGTCCTCGATGTGGATCAGTGCGCGATCGAGGTACGCGCGCCCGGCGACCGACGTGCGGCGCACCGGCAGCTCGTCGGCATCGCCGCTCGCGAGCGGACCGAAGCGCGTCATCGCGCGCAGCTTGTCGCCAGGCACCGCGAGCCAGACATGGCTCATCTCGGCCTTGCAGAGCAGGCCGGCGCGCTCGGCGACCGCCTCGAGGACGGGCTGGACGTCGCTCGGCGAGGCGCTGATGACCTTGAGCACCTCGGAAGTCGCGGTCTGCCGTTCGAGCGCCTCGTTGGTCTCGTTGAAGAGGCGCACGTTCTCGATGGCGATCACCGCCTGGTCGGCGAAGGTCTGCAGCAGCGCGATGTGGTGCGGCGCGAAGCGCCCGGGCTCGGCCCCGGTGACGCTGATCATCCCGACCGCGACGCCGTCGCGCATGAGCGGCATCCAGAGCAGGCGGCGAAAGCCTCGCCGGTGCGCCATCTCGACGATGTCGGGCTGGTCGGCCCATTCGACGTCGACGTCGGCGACCTCCGCGACTTCGCCGCGGCCCACCGCGGCGCTCGCGGGGTGCCCGGCGAGCGGCCGCGGAAACGCGGCCACGAGCGCCGCGTCGGCCTCCTCGCTGATGCGCGTGTACGCCTTCAGGTGCATGGCGTCGTCGATGATCTGGAAGACCGCCGTCGAGCGCGCGTTCAGCAACCGGTTCGTGCTGCTGGCGATCGCGTCCATCACCGGCTGCACGTCGTCCGGCGAGCTGGCGATCACCTTCAGGATCTCGGCGGTGGCAGTCTGTCGTTCGAGCGCTTCCTTGGTCTC
>DASSRF010000043.1:0-9194 GCA_035701945.1 Caldimonas sp.
GCGCACGGTCGGTCGACGGCCGCGCTGGCGCGGTCTCGGCAGTCGGTGCGCCGGCGCGGTCGCCGTACACGCCCGTCGTCGACGCGTAGACGATCCGGCGCAACCGCTGCGAGCGCGCGAGCGCGTGCAGCAGATGCGCGGTGCGGAGGTCGCGCGCGCCGCTCTGCGCCGGCGGCGCGAGGTGCAACGCAGCGTCGGCGAGCGCAGCGAGGCGGGCGAGCGACGCCGCAACGTCGAGGTCGCCGCGCAACGGAACGACTCCGGCGGCGCGCAGCGCTTCGACCCGCGCCGGCGTCGACGTCAGCGCGAGCACGCGCCAGCGCCGCGCGAGCAAGGCGACGACGCGCAGGCCGACGTCGCCGCAGCCGACGATCAGCAGCACCGGTCTCTTGAAGCGCGTCGGTCGGTCGGGCACGGTCGTGGGGTCGCTGCCGCGTGCGGCGGCCGGGCGCGACGGCAACGGGCAGAATCGCGCGAGTCTAGGCGACGCGTCCGTGTCGGCTCCATCGACGTTCCATGCCCTTCACCGTCACCGTCCAGCCGAGCGGCAAGACCTTCAGCGTCGACCGCGACGAGCCGATCCTCCACGCCGCGATCCGCCAGGGCGTCGGCCTGCCGTACGGCTGCCGCGACGGCGCGTGCGGCTCGTGCAAGTGCCGCATGCTCGAAGGCCGCGTCATCCACGGCGCGCACCAGCAGAAGGCGCTCAGCCACGAGGAGGAAAGCGCCGGCCTCATCCTCACCTGCCAGGCGGCGCCGCAGACCGACATCGTGCTCGAGGCGCGCACGGTTCCCGGCGCCGGCGACTTCGCGATCCGCAAGATGCCGAGCCGCGTGATGGCGATCGAGAAGGCCGCTCCCGACGTCGCGATCGTGCGGCTGCAGCTGCCCGCGAACGACCTCTTCCAGTACCGCGCCGGCCAGTACATCGAGTTCATCCTGCGCGACGGCGCGCGGCGCAGCTACTCGATGGCCAACGCGCCGCACACGGTCGTCGACAAGCCCCAGGTCGAGCTGCACATCCGCCACCTGCCTGGAGGCAAGTTCACCGACCACGTCTTCGGCGCGATGAAGGAAAAGGAGATCCTGCGCGTCGAGGGCCCGTTCGGCAGCTTCTTCCTGCGCGAAGACTCCGAGAAGCCGATCATCCTGCTCGCGTCGGGCACCGGGTTCGCGCCGATCAAGGCGATCCTCGAGCACATGATGTGGAAGAACATCGACCGCAAGGCGGTCCTGTACTGGGGCTGCCGCAGCCGCGCCGACCTCTACCTCCACGACTGGGCCGAAGAAGCGACGAAGCAGCTGCCGAGCCTGCGCTACGTTCCCGTCCTTTCGGAAGCGAAGCCCGAGGACGACTGGCACGGCCGCACCGGCTTCGTCCACCACGCCGTGATGCACGACTTTCCGAACCTGCTCGAGCACCAGGTCTACGCGTGCGGCGTGCCGATCATGGTCGAGTCTGCGAAGCGCGACTTCATCGCGCGCTGCGGGCTGCCCGACGACGAGTTCTACGCCGACGCCTTCACGTCGGAAGCCGACAAGCACGGCCCGTAGGCGCCCCGGCGTTGTCGGACATCGACGACGCACCGGCGGTCCGCGGCCCCACACGCCCGGCCGGCCTCTCCCGATTCGATCCGATCGGCCGTGCGGCGAAGCTGTGGCCATGCCCGGTCGCGCTCGATCGCCGGCCGGAACCGTCCATCGATCACGGAGACATTGCCATGCTCAATCGCCCGCTCACGACCACGCTCGCCGCCGTCGCGGTCGCCGCGACCGCAGCGTGCACGACGACGCCATCGACGGCGCCCGCATACTCGCCCGGGTACTACCCGCCCGCGCCGGCGTCGACGTACTCGCGGCCGGCGCCGTATTCCGACGAAGGCACCGTGCGCGCCATCGACGTCATCCCGGTCGCATCGCGGCCGTCGGGTGCCGGCGCGGTCCTCGGCGCGATCGTCGGCGGCGTCGTCGGCAACCAGTTCGGCAGCGGCTCGGGCCGCGCGCTGACGACGATCGGCGGCGCGGTCGCCGGCGGCGTCGCCGGCAACGCGGTCGAGCAGCGGACGCGCCGCGCCGACGAGGTCTATCGCGTCTCGGTCCGCTTCGACGACGGCAGCATCCGCGACTTCGACTACCAGCAGGTCGGAAACCTGCGCGTCGGCGACCGCGTTCGCCTCGTCGACGGCCAGCTGCACATGATGCAGTGACACGCCGGCCCCGGCCGCCGTGCGGCCGGGGCTTCGCCTCCGCGGACCCTCGACGCCGCCGGATCGGCGGCGCCGGTCCGGGCGTCGCCTTCGCAGTCGGCGGCGAGCGATCGCACGGTAACGCTGCGGTAACGGGCAACGACCTACGCTTGGCGGCCTGTCGCAGCGGGAACTTCATCGTTTACCCCCGCGCCGGGTGGATGGATCGGCCAGGGCTTCTCTGGCACGATCGCCGACGATTCCCAGGGTGCGCTTCCGGCCGGCAACAGGGCACCGGGTCGCTCCTCGGGCGGTCAACATGCGGGAGGGTCGACATGAAGCACGCGTCCACGGCCGAGCGAGGGAGCATCCGCGCCGCCATCTTCCACCGAGGCGCGCTCTTCAGCGCGCTGACGCTCGCCGGTTGGCTGGGCGCCACGACGGCCGCGTTCGGCCAGGCCGGCAACGCGAGCGGACAGGCGAGCGACGCGCTCGAGCACTGCAACAAGACGCTCGGGGTCTTGCGCATCCAGGAAGACACGAACTCGGCCTGGTATCGCTACTACGGCTCGAGGCTCGGCTCGACTGCCCCGCTGCTCAACATGATGATCCTGCAGTCCAACTGCTTCGTCGTCGTCGAGCGCGGAACCGGCGAGCGCGACCTCACCGACGAAACGCGGCGCGCCCGCGGCGACGAGGCGCGCGAGAGCGGAACGCGCGGCAAGGGTCAGCAGGTGGTCGCCGACTACCTGCTCAAGCCCGAGATCGTGATGGCGAACAAGGACAACGAAGGCGCCAGGATGGGCGGCATCGGCAACATGCTCGGACGCGCCGGCTCGCTGATCGGCAACCTGAACGTGAAATCGAGCGAGGTCGGCACCGTGCTGACGCTCGTCGACATCCGGTCGACCGTCAGGCTCGCGGCGGCCGAGGGCTATTCGAAGAACACGAGCGTCGGCTTCGGCGGCGCCAGCTGGGGCAGCAGCGGCGCGCTCGCGGGCAGCGCGTACACCAACACCGACGAGGGCAAGCTCGTCAGCGCCGCCTTCTTCGACGCCTACAACAAGCTGGTGATCGCGTTGCGCCAGTACAAGGCGCAAACGGTCGAGGGCGGCCTCGGCGAAGGCGGAGCGCTGGGCGTCCAGGGCGGCACGACGAGCGCGTCGAAGAAGGTCGGCAGGTAAGCCGCTCCCGCATGAACGCGCTTCGAGCGCCGGCTCGACTTCTCGCCGTCGCCGTGATCGGGCTGACGGCGACGACGGCCACTGCGCAGGAGTACGGCGTCTACCTCAGATGCAAGGGCCAGGTCCAGGTCAACGGCCGCTCGAAGAACGCTCACCTCGATCTCGCCCTGCGGCGCAACAGCTCGCTCGCGCTCATTCAGAGCTCGGACGTGCTGCCGGTCGGCGACCGGATGAGGCTCGACATCACGCCGGCGTTCTATTCGATGGTCTTTCGTGCACCCGTGCCCACCAGCGCCGTCTACCACGACTGGATCCGGGGCACGCTGGTCGTCTGGAGCCCGGTGCTGCGCGAGCTGCAGACCATCCGCATCTCGGTCGACAGGCAGAGCGCCGCGCTCGAAGGCGACATGCGTGACATCAACGACCGCTCGATCGGACGCCTGAAGATGCGCTGCACGCCGAGCGACAACGACAGCGCGCCGGAGCCGAAGTTCTGAGGCCTTTGAAGCGGCGCGGTGCCCTCGGCGCGATCGGAGCGGCCATGCTCGGCGCTCTCGGGCGCGCGCCCGCGCAGGCGAGGCCGCTCCGCTTCGTCGTCCCGTACCCTCCCGGCGGCCCGCTCGACATCGTTGCGCGCGCCCTCGCCGAGCGCGTCAAGGACAGCCTCGGTGTCGTCATCGTCGAGAACCGCCCTGGCGCCGGCGGCAACATCGGCGCCGACGCCGTCGCCAAGGCGCCGCCGGACGGTACGACGATCGTGATGGGCGCGGTGGCGACGCACGCGATCAACCCGTGGCTGTACGCCAGGCTGCCGTACGACCCGATCCGCGACTTCACGCCGATCACCGGCGTCGCGCGCGTGCCGAACGTGCTCGTGATGACTCCCGCGAACGCTTCCCGGCTCGGCATCGCGGGCGTCGCCGATCTCGTCGCTTACGCCAAGAAGAACCCCGGCAAGCTCAACTACGGGTCGGGAGGGATCGGCAGCGCCGGCCACCTCGCCGGCGAGATGTTCAAGACCCAGGCCGGCGTCTACATGGTCCACATCCCGTACGCCGGCGGCAACCCGGCGCAGCTCGCGCTGCTCGCCGGCCAGGTCGACCTCAACTTCGACAACCTCGCCGCGGCGTCGGCGAACATCAAGGCCGGCAAGCTCAAGGCGCTCGCGGTGACGACCGCGCAGCGCTCGACCGCGATGCCCGACGTGCCGACGATCGCCGAAGCCGGCGCCAGGCTCGGTCTCGCGCGCTTCGACATCGACACCTGGTTCGGCATCTTCGCTCCGGCGCACCTGCCGCCGGAGACGACGGCGAGGCTCAACAAGGCGTTCGTCGATGCGCTCGCGAGCGCCGAGCTGAAGGGCCGCCTCGCCGGCCTCTACGCCGAGCCGATGGCGATGACGCCGGAGCGCTTCGCCGCGTTCGTCAAGGCCGAGCTCGCCAAGTACGAGCCGCTCGTCAAGGCGTCGGGAGCCCGCGTCGAGTGAGCCGGTCGGCCGAGGGCCGTTCGATAGAATCGATCGCTTTTCTCTCCGGCCCCTTCGAGCCCGAATGACCCCGATCCAGACCGACCTGCAACGCGAGCTCGCGGCGCTGCTGGTCGAAGCGCTCAACCTCGACATCGCGCCGGATTCGATCGATCCCGAAGCGCCGCTCTACGGCGAGGGCCTCGGCCTCGACTCGATCGACATCCTCGAGGTCGCGCTCGTGGTCTCGCAGCGCTACGGCTTCCAGCTGCGCTCCGACGACGAGGAGAACGTGCGCATCTTCAAGTCGCTCGCCAGCCTGGCGGACCACGTCGCCGCGCACCGCAAGGGTTGATTCCGGCATGGCACTCCGCCTCGTCGCGGCGGGACTGGCGGGCGCCGCGTACCTCGGCGGCTCGCACTGGCTGATGACGAGCGCGCCGGCGTCGCCGTGGAACGCCGTGCTGATCGTCGGGCCGATGCTCGCCGCCGCCGCCGTCGTCGCCTGGCAGCGCCGCCAGCGCGCGCTCGGTCTCGTGCTCGCGGCGGCGACCGCGGTGCTCTTCGTCCAGGCCGAGCGCGGCGGCGGCGTCGCCGCCGAGACGCTCTACCTCGGCCAGCACGTCGCGATCCATCTCCTGCTCGCGTTCGTGTTCGGCAGCACCCTCGCCGCCGGCCGCGAGCCGCTGGTGAGCGCGCTCGCGCGGCGCGTCCACGGCAGCCTGACGGCGGCGATGGTCGCGTACTCGCGCAAGGTCACCGTCGCGTGGACGGTGTACTTCGTCGCGATGGCGCTGGTCTCGATCGTCGTCTTCGCGACCGCCCCGTTCGCGGTCTGGGCAACGTTCGCCAACCTCGTGACGCCGCTCGCGATCGTCGCGATGTTCGTCGGCGAATACCTGCTGCGCTATCGGCTGCACCCCGAGTTCGAGCGGGCGACGCTCGCGCAGGCCGTGCGCGCGTACGCCGATCGGGCGACGCCGCATGACTGACGCCGCGCCGATCGTCGCCGGCGAGCTCGACTCGCCGTTGGCCAACGTCGCCGGCGGCGGCGTGCGCTCGCGGCGCGAGTTCGTCGCCGACGCGATCGCGCTCGCCGAGCGGCTGCCGGCGGGCGGCGCGATGCTCAACCTCTCGAGCGATCGCTACCGCTTCGCCGTCGGCCTCGCCGCGGCGCTGCTGCGCGGGCAGACGAGCCTGCTGCCGCCGAACCACCTCGCCGACACCGTCGCGCGGCTGCGCGCGCGCTTCGCCGGCGTCTACGCGCTCGTCGACGGCGGCGGCGACGAGCACGACGTGCCGACGGTTTGCCACGCCGCCCGATTCGCCGACGGCGACGGCATCGAGCGCGTCCCCGCCGTCGAGGCGCGCCTGGTCGCCGCCCACGTGCTGACGTCGGGATCGACCGGCGATCCGGTGCCGCACGCGAAGCCATGGGGGCTGCTCGTCGCCAACGCGCGTGCCGAAGCGGCACGTCTCTCTGGCGCGCTCGGCCGTGCCGACCTGCGCGGTGTCTCGATCGTCGCCACGGTTCCGGCGCAGCACATGTACGGCTTCGAGTCGAGCGTGCTGCTCGCGCTGCACGGCGGCGCGACGCTCGGCGCTGGCCGCCCGTTCTTCCCGGCCGACGTCGCGGCGGCGCTCGCAGCGGTCCCCGCGCCACGGCTGCTGGTGACGACGCCGTTCCACCTGAAGACGATCGTCGACGCCGACCTCGCGATCGCAGCGCCGGCGCTCGTGCTCTGCGCGACCGCGCCGCTCTCGCCGCAGCTCGCGGCGCGCGCCGAGGAGCGCCTCGGCGCGCCGCTGCTCGAGATCTACGGCTGCACCGAGGCCGGCCAGGTCGCGACGCGGCGCAGCGTCGATGGCGCCGAGTGGCGCACGTTCGACGGCGTGCGCGTCGAAGGCGACGGCGACGCGGTCACCGTCAGCGGCGGCCACGTCCCCGAGCCGACCGTGCTCGCCGACGTCCTCGAGGTGACGGGCGCGACGACGTTTCGCCTGCTCGGCCGCTCGAACGACCTCGTCAACGTCGCCGGCAAGCGCAGCTCGATCGCGCACCTCGACTTCCACCTCAACACGATCCCCGGCGTCGTCGACGGCGCATTCTGGATGCCGCCCGACGACGACGCGAACGCGATCGTGCGCCTCGTCGCGTTCGTCGTCGCGCCCGGCGTCGAGCGCGAGCGGATCGTCGCCGCGCTGCGCGACCGCGTCGACGCTGCGTTCCTGCCGCGCCGCGTCGTCCACGTCGACGCGCTGCCGCGCGAGGCGACCGGCAAGCTGACCGCCGAGCGGATGGCCGCGCTCGCGCGACGGCTGCTGCACGGCGAGGCGCGATGAGCGCAGTCGTCGCGACCGTGCAGCTCGACGTCGCCGGCGACCATCCGGCGTTCGCCGGCCACTTTCCCGGCCGGCCGCTGCTGCCCGGAGTCGCGCTTCTCGCCGCCGTGCTCGAGGCTGCGGCCGCGGAACCGCGCTTCGCAGCAGCGGTCGGCGAAGCGCCGCGGCTGTCGTGGGTGAAGTTTCTCGCCCCGGTCGGCCCGCGCACGTCGCTCGCGATCTCGCTGCGATTGAGCGAAGCGGCGATCGATTGGCAGGTCGAAGCACGCGACCGTGCGGTCGCGAGCGGCAGGATCGCTCGGGCCGACCGCGAGGGAGCGGAGGCGGCCTCATGAAGGCCGGCGCCGCTTCGCCGACGCAATGGACGCGTCAGCGCGAGCGCAGCAACCGCTTCCTGCTTCTGCTGATGCGCTGGCTCGCGCTCGCGCTCGGCAGGCGGGTCGCGCGCACCCTGCTCCATCCGATCGCGTGCTGGTTCGTCCTCGACGGCACGACGCGGGCGCACTCGGCGCGCTACCTCTCGCGCGCGCTCGAGCGGCCGGCGACCTGGGGCGACGTCTACCGGCACGTCCACGCGTTCGCGTCGACCGTCCTCGACCGCGTCTACCTGCTGCAGGAGCGCTTCGGCGAGTTCCGCTTCACCGCCAGCGGGGTCGACGCGATCCTCGTCCCGTTCGCGCGCGGCGACGGCGTGCTCGCGTTCGGCGCCCACCTCGGCAGCTTCGAGGCGCTGCGCATGATCGGCCACGACAAGGGGCTGCGCATCGCGATGATCATGTACGAGGACAACGCGCGCCTGATCAACGAGACGCTCGCGGCGCTGGCACCGAAGGCCGAGCTGCGGACGATCGCGCTCGGCCGCGTCGACGCGATGCTGTCGCTGCGCCGCTGGCTCGACGAAGGCGGCGTGGCCGGCGTCCTCGCCGACCGCACGATCGCGACCGGCTCGCAGCGCTCGAAGCTGGTCGCGATTCCGTTCCTCGGAGCGCCCGCGCTCTTCGCCGACGGCCCGTTCCGGCTCGCGGCGATGCTCAGGCGCCGCGTCGTCTTCATGGCCGGCCTGTACCGCGGCGGCCGCGACTACGAGCTGCGCTTCGTCGAGCTCGCCGACTTCGGCGCGCTCGACGGCGCCGCT
Source organism: Caldimonas sp. (assembly GCA_035701945.1). GTDB lineage: Bacteria > Pseudomonadota > Gammaproteobacteria > Burkholderiales > Burkholderiaceae_C > Schlegelella_A. The sequence goes on from DASSRF010000043.1 coordinate 8,314, forward strand.
GCCGGCGGGCGCGACGCCGCGGTGCGCGCTGCGCTCGAGCGCTACGTCGCGACGCTCGAGGCGCTCTGCCGCGAAGCGCCGTACAACTGGTTCAACTTCTACGACTTCTGGGCCGATGCCGATGCGTCGACCGCCGCCGATGCGAAGAGCTGAGCGGCTCGGCGCGATCGCAGCGACGCTGGTCGCGCTCGCGCTCGCCTCGGCGGTCGCGCTCGCACCGCTCGGCGACGCGTTCGCCGCGTCGTTCGACCTCGAGGCGCTCACCGCGCTGCTCGCCAAGGTCCGCTCGGGCGAAGCGACGTTCGTCGAGACGCGCCGCATCGAGATGCTCGACCGTACGCTGACCTCGTCGGGCCGGCTGATGTTCAAGGCCCCCGACGTCTTCGTTCGCGAGACGCTGAAGCCGCGCCACGAGAAGCTCGCAGTCGACGGCAACACGCTGACGATGAGCATCGGCGAGCGCAGCCGCACGCTGCAGCTCGACGCGTCGCCCGAGGCGGCGGTGATCGTCGAAGCGATCCGCGGCACCTTGACCGGCAACCGCGCGGCGCTCGAGCGCCTGTTCGAAACGCGCGTCGGCGGCGACGCGGCAGCGTGGACGCTCGAGCTCGTGCCGCGCGACCTGCGCCTGCGCGGCCAGGTCGCTTCGGTGCGCGTCGCCGGCCGCGAGAGCACGGTGCGCGAGGTGCGCGTGCTGCTCGCCGACGGCGACCATTCGCTGATGACGATCGAGCCGGTCGCCCCGCGCCGAGCCGCATCGTGACGGGCGCGGGCGCGCCCCGCGCTGCGCGCGGCAAGGCTGCGATCGCGCTCTGGCTCGCCGCGCTCGCCGCCGCGCTCGTCGTCGCCTGGCGACCGCACTACATCGCCGACCTGTCGGC